>CAZHIK010000461.1:0-7369 GCA_964532635.1 uncultured Enterobacterales bacterium | reverse complement strand
TGCTCTACCTGGGCGCCACCCTGATCGGCTTCAACTTCGGCGGCAACTTCGCCCTCTTCCCCACCATCACCGCCGAGACCTTCGGCACCAAGAACGTGGGCAAGAACTACGGCTGGGTGTTCCTGGCCTACGGCGTCGGCGGCATCGTCGGCCCCATCATGGGCGGCAAGCTCGGCGACATGGGCAACTTCCCGCTGGCCTTCACCATCGCTGGCGCAGGCTGCCTCGTGGCCGCGGCCATCATCTTCTTCGTCAAGCCGGCCCAGAAGAAGGCCTAGGTACCTTGGTGCGATCGTGCTGACGGCCTTGGGCCGCAGCACATCGCCCTGGTTGGTGAAGGGCCCGGAGTCGTCGGCTTCGGGCCCTTTGTGCGCCTCGCGGGCCTATGGGTCCGGCAGGTCTTCCGGGCCCTCGGGGTACAGCGCCCAAGCGTCGTCACCGCGGATCTCGAGGGCCGCGATGTGAGCACCGTAGTGGGCCGAGATGCCCGTGTCGATGCCGATGAGCGCGCCGTTGCAGCGCTGAGCGATCCGGCCGCTACGCTGAGTGGTGTGGCCCACCACCATGCGCTCGGCACCGAGGGCCAGCAAGGCTTCGGCCAGGGCCGGGCAGACCTCGGGCACGTCGCCCTGTAGGTAGCCCCGGAACCACAGGGGCCCAGCCTCGCCCAACACCTCGGGGCCGGCCGTCCCAGCCACCGCCTCGAGGACCCAAGCATTGAGCCTCTCGAGGCCCAGCTCGGCCATCGCGGGGGTGACGCCCCCGTGCGCAAACACGGTGCGGCCCACCTTCACCACCGAGGGCCGCTCGCGCAGCCAGCGCCCGTCCTCGCCCTCGGGCCCCAGCTCCCGAGCCCTCGCCTCGACGCCCCCGTAGCCCTCGAAGTCGCCGGGCGTGACGTAGCGCAGATCGCCAAGCAGGTTCATGGTCTCGTGGTTGCCAAGCAACGCGTGGACCGTGCCGCCTGCCTCGGCCGCTTCGAGCTGCAGCCGCTGCATCAGGTCCACGGTCTCCACCCCTTGATCGCCCCGATCCAGCAGGTCTCCGGTCTGGACCAAGGTGGTGGTGCCACCGCTCCAGCGCCCTTCCTCGTCCACCAGTCCCGCCAGCCGCAGCACCGCAAGGCTGCGCTCGAGGTCGCCGTGGAGATCGCCGATGGCCACGATGTGCAGGGCGTCGCCGGAGGTGGTGGAGGACGCCGCGGGAGCCTCGGCCGGAACAGGTTCGGCGGGCTGCGTGGCCTCTGCAGAGCTGCCCTGGGCCGCGGGCTCCCCGCAGGCCAGCAGGAGCAGCATCACACAGAGCGAAGGAACGGGGCTGGGTTCGGGCTGGAGCATCCCATAGACGTTATCGAGTCGCGTCGTTCGACGAAAGAGGAGCGCGCACATGGAACCCCGGATGCTGCTGTCGAGGCTCCTGGATCTCAGCAAGAGAGCGGGCGCCCAAGCTGCCGAGGTGCTCTACAAGCAGTCTTCCGAGCTCGCCCTCCGCTGGGAGCGCGGCTCGGTCGGCCTGCCCCGCCAGCACGAGGGCCTCGAGGCCAGAGTGGGTGTCTGGTTGAGCGAAGGCCGCCAGGGATGGTGCGACCTCGGCGGTGCCGACCCAGAGCAGCTCCTGGCCTCGGCAGAAACGAAGATCACCGCGGCCATCGAGCGGGCCTCGAGCGCCTCACCCTCTCCCCTCGCAGGGCCCGTCGACCGCTACGACATCGTGGAGCGTGGTCTGGGCCTGTTCGACCGACGCTGGAAACACCTGGGCATGGAAGACCGCCGCGACGTGCTCGAAGACAACGTCCAGGGCTGCCGAAACGTCCACCCCGACATCCGGGTCGAGAGGCTCAGCTACCTCGAGCAGATCGTGGAGCGCGGCTACGCCAGCAGTCGAGGCAACTCCGCCGTGGAGCGCTCCAGTCGGTACGAAGCCACCATGCGCGCCCGCCTGGGCCGCAACGGCAGGCGCCACGTCGAGCGGGCTGCCTCACGGCAGTTCGCCAACGTCGCCAGCATGCCCTTCGGCGTCGAGCTGGGCCAGCGCATACTCCGCCTCACCACCCGCGCCACCATCCCCACGGGCGAGCCGCCCCTGATCATCGACGCCATCGCCACCGCCCAGCTCGCACGAAGCCTGGCGCCGGCTTTCGCCGCTCCGGCGGTCCACAGCTCGGCCTCCTTCGTCGGCGGCTGCTTCGGCGAGCGCATCGCGGCGCCCAAGCTCCACCTGATCGACGATCCCGCGCTACCAGGCGCCCTGTACTCCCGCGCTTTCGACGACCGTGGCGTCCCCCCCGTCCCTGTCGTGCTGCTGCGCGAGGGCGTGGCCAGCGGCCTCTACCTCGATCCCCCCAGCGCGAGGTCGGCCGACCTGCGCCCCACCGGCCACTTCATGGGCGGCGCGCTGCGTCCGTCCAACCTCGTGCTACGCCCGGGCAACCGCTCGCGCAACGCCATCGGCATGGACCTGAACGACTACGTGGTGATCAGCGGCTTCCACGCCGAGCAGCCCGTCGACCTGGCCACCGGAACCCTCGACAGCCCCGTCGACCTGTTGGTCTACCGCGACCACGCCTATGTGGGCGCCGTGGAAGGCGTGCGCCTGAGGATGCCTATCGCCGACTTCCTGGGTGCCGTGGTCGAGATCGCCAGCGACCAGGCCCGCTACGCCGAGGTCGACGCCAGCTCCCTGGTGCTGGAGGGTATCGGCCTGGGGCAGTAGGGCTCTCCACCGCCGAAAGAAGAGTGAAGGCCCACTCGAAGAAGCTGCGGGCTATGATCGTCGGACCGCAGGCAAGCAACGCCCGCCTTCCGGAGGCACCATGACCCGCCCCCTCGCCTTGGCTTCCCTCCTGCTCCTCACCGGCTGCTTCGAGCAGATCGAACCATTCCTCCCCACGGTGGAGTTCGGCCGGCTGGACGTGGGCACCCTCGACTGGGATCACATCGAGACTG
Organism: uncultured Enterobacterales bacterium; assembly: GCA_964532635.1. Taxonomy (GTDB): domain Bacteria; phylum Myxococcota_A; class UBA796; order UBA796; family JAFGLY01; genus CALDOK01. The sequence goes on along the minus strand of CAZHIK010000461.1, from coordinate 4,424 downwards.
ACTTCGTCTTCTACGTCGACAACCCCAACCCGGTGGAGATCCCCCTCGAGAGCTTCGACTACTCGTTGTCCCTGGCCGACATCGAGCTGCTCTCCGGGGCCGATCCGGACGGCCTCGAGCTGTTGGCCACCGACATGAGCGAGGTGGCCCTGCCGGCCGACTTCGAGTTCCTCAACGTCTACGAGGTCATCCAGACCACCCGCGGCCTCGACGCAGTGCCCTTCGGCCTCGAAGGCAGCTTCGGCTTCGACTCTCCCCTGGGCGTGGTCAACCTGCCCTACGACGCTGGCGGTGACTTCCCCGCGCTGCGCACCCCTGAGCTCGATCTCGGCCGCCTGAAGCTCCAGGACATCACGCTCACCGGCGCCACCCTCCAGCTCGACCTCGAGGTCGACAACGACCACGGCTCCACCATCTGGCTCGAGAACTTCGACTACGCCCTGAGCCTCGAGGGCATCGAGGTGGGCACCGGCTTCGTCGAGGACTTCGCCGGAGTCGACGGTGCCACCACCTACACCGTGGGCATGCCCATCGAGGTCGACTTCATCGACGCCGGCACCGCCCTGTACCAGGCCCTCGTCGGTGGCGATCCCATCAACGTGAAGATCGAAGCCGCCACCGACGTGATCACGCCCTTCGAGAACTACACGCTGCCGCTGGACGTCTCCAAGAGCGGTCGCCTCACGCTGCAGTAGGCGGAGCGTCCTGGTCGTCCTCTGGACGCTCCTGCGAGCGGCCCCGTGCGCTTCGGGCCAGCTTCCAGGCCGAGTACAGCAACGCCAGGGTCACAAGCAGCGTGACCGAGGAGAAGACGGGACGCTCGGTCAGGTGCCGGATGAACCAGGTCACCGAGGCCTCACCGTAGCGCCAGCCCAGCCAGATGGTCAGCGGCACCGTGAGCAGCAGGCCGGGCACGTTGATGGCCAGCATTCGCTTGTAGGAGTCCCCGGCCAAGCCCGAAGCGATGTACAGGGGCACCCGCAATCCCACGGCGAAGCGCGCGAACCAGATGGCGCGGCGACCGAAGCGCTCCACGATGCGCTCCACCCTGCGGAAGCGCTCAGAGCGATGCAGAAAGGCCATGCGGGGATGGTGGCCGATGCGCCGCGCCCAGTACCCGATGGAGAACGCGATCAGATCCCGCAGGAAGACACCGGCAAAGGCGGCGATGGAGGTTGGCCACAGCGCCACCTCCCCGGCGCGTGACTGCCAGCCGGCCACCAACAGCGGGAAGTCGTCGGGGACGGGCCAGCCCAGCCCCGAGACGACACAGGCCAGGAAGATGGCGGCCGGCCCTGTGCCGTAGCGGAAGACGACCGATGGGTCCACGACGGCCTACTCTCCTGCCATCCGGAGGAAGGCGGGCGCGCTGACCGTGCCCTCGTAGGGAGCCTCGGTGCCTGTGACGAGATCGACGTTGACATCCGCGGCCAGCGGCAGGGACAACGCTTCGCCCTGGTAGACCAGCCAGCCCGCATCACCCATGCGCAGCACGCGGCCCTGCTCCCCCAGCTCGAGTCGCTGGACCTGCTCCAGGGGCACCGCCCCCATCAGACTGGCCAGACGCTGGTAGACCACGCCAGCCGGCTTGAGTTCGCGAACACCGTTGGGCGGCTCGCCTGCGGTGCGATGAAGGGAGTGGGACGCGAAGCCCCCGGACGACGCCGGTCCCGACGGCGGATCGGCCAAGGTGTGCCAGCACACTCGCTCCACCCCCCGGGCCATGGCCTCGCCGTAGACGTAGGCCACCATGCGCGCCTGGAAGTCCTCGTCGATCCAGCGCTGACCACGGCGCTCGGAGGGCACACCGGTCTCGGTGATGAAGATCGGGCGGTCGCCAGCCAACACTGCGGCGTTGTCGAGGGACTTCTCGTACAGCTCGGGCGTGCGATCCTCGAAGTAGGCGTGGACGGACAAGGCGTCGAAGGCCTCGGCAGCCCCTTCCACCGCCAACACCCGCCGCATGTAGGCGTGCCCGTGGTCCCGTCCGGTGTGGAAGGTGCCGCCGTTCAGGACCACCGCGTCGGGATGGGCCTCACGCAGGGCGGCCGCTGTGGCGATGAGCACCTCGGCGTATTGCTCCGAGGTCTCGAAGGTCGCGGGATCCATCTCTCGGACAGGGTTGCGAGGCACCACCCGGTTGTGCAGGTCGGGCTCGTTGTCCACTTCCCAGAACCGCACGGGCGCGACCAGTCCAGGCGCGTCGTCCACGCCGTCCCCGTCGTAGCGCTCCACCACGCTGCGGACCCAGTCGGTGTAGGCGTCCATGTCCTCGGGCACATAGTGCTCGGTGAAGTTGGCGGTCTGGTTGCCGGGCCAGGGTCCGATGACCAGGATGGGCTCGAGCCCTGCCTGTTGCACCACCTCGAGGTACTTGTCGGTGCGCTCCCTGGCACGCTGATGACGCTGCCACTCGTGCCAGCTGTTGAAGGGGTAGGTGGAGGAGTTGACCCGAACACTCCGAGCCCCGACCTCCACCGTGAGCAGGGCGTCGTCCTCGAGCATGGTCCTGATGGCGCGCGGCCCCAGCTGCCCACTCCGCACAAAGCGCGCTGGCACGGCCACCGCCTCGTTGATGCACAGCAGGTCGTACACCGTGGACGAGAAGCGCGGCGAGGCGTAGACCGCAACCTCAGCGGGAGCTGCAGCTGCATTCGGCGCGTCCTGAGGTGACGTGGCCGGCTCCGGTGAACAGCCACGGCGGCAGCTGCAGCCTGCCGGAACCAGCAGCGTGGTGCACAGGCCAAGAAGCAATGCCGCTCGGATCATCAGGACTTCACCAGGCGCAGGGTGGTACCGCCGGGGACCGGATTGGGAGGTTCGGGCTCGTCACTGCGCTCTGGTGCGAGAGGCGGCTCGGGGAACAGGGTGACGTGACGGATGGCTTCCCAAGGGAACAGGCAGGTGCGCACCCGGTCGAAGGACAACCTCAGCACCAAGCCATCGTCGGTGTACTGCGCGCGGTTGGCGTGGTGGTAGGCGGCGTCGAGGCGAATGGGAAGCTGATTCGGGAAGCGCGTGAGCACCGACTCGGGAACCCCCGAGTGGCGAGCCAGGTCCGTGTCGCAGACGAAGGTCATGTCGATGCCCAGAGCGAATCCCAGGCGCAGCAACTCTGCGGCCTGGGGCCCATCCGGGTCCACCAGCATGGCCTGGGGCTCCTGAGGTTCATCGGCCAGAGCCAGGCGGGGCGGCCCCACAGGCTCCGGGGCCGCGTTCTCCTCATCGCTGACCTCGACCTCCTCATCACTGGCATCGACCTCCGCTTCGAGCCCGGCGAGGTCGGCGGGGATCCCCAGCTCTGCGGGGCCGAGCTCGAGGGCCTCGACCATGGCGAAGAACAGATCTACCGTGAGCGGCTCCCGCTCTCCGAGTACGGCCCGAAGCTGGCGACGATCCAGTCCCAGCCTCTTGGCCAGCGCGGCCCGGTTCAGGCCCCGACGCTTCATGCCCTCACGAACCTTCACCAGCAACGCCGTGCTGTAGCTTGCTCGAGCCATGGGCAACCTCCATCTGCGCGTATAGCCCACCGACCACGGGTCGCCAGCACCGCCACGGGAACCGACCCGCCGTGCGCGGGTCCAAGCCATGCAGCCGCCATCCAATCCGCCGGACCGGCGTGCGCCCCCCAGGGAGAATAGGAGAGCCCCATGCGCTGGACCATCATCATCGCCGTCATCGTCGTCGTGTGGCTGCTGGGCTTCGGGCTCATGCAGCTGCGCCGCATGGCACAGGTCACCCTGCGCAAGGGTGAGCGCGCCTTGCTCCAGGCCCGTGGCATCACCGCTCGCATCAACTGCGATCAGGCCCTGTCCCCCGGACTACGCACCAACGTCGAGAACCAACGCGAGGTGGTGGCCATGCTGACCGACCAGCGCCTGGCGGTGGCCACCTGGCGCGGCGTGCTGGTGGACATCGCCGAGGGTGACAGCTTCCGAGTCACCGCCCCCGGCCCCAAGCGCCTGGTGATCGAAGGCGAGCGCCAGCCCCGCACCAAGGGCGGCCGCCCCGCACAGCTGCGACTCGAACTCCTGGTGGACAAGCCCCAGGCCTGGGTCGACGGGATCGAGAAGCTGCTCGAAGCCTGACCGGACGACCGCTACGAACCGCCGGACTTCTTGGGGGTGCGCGGCTTGCGCGCGCGCGAGCGCCTGCGCCCTCCGCCCTTGGCCGCGCTCTCGGCCTCGGCCTTGGCCTGACGGGCCGCAGCGACGCCGCTTGCCGCCCCGCCACCACCTGACCCCGCCGATGAAGTCGAACCACGACCGGCACCGGAGGGCGAAGCCCCGCCCGAGCCGACACCGCCGCCGCCAGAGGACGCACTGCCGCCCGAGGCCACGCCGCCTCCTGAGGGGGCTGCGCCCGCCGAAGCGCCGCCACCCGGGGAGCGAGCGCCGCCACCGCGACCGCCGACACCAGCCCCA
>CAZHIK010000460.1:0-7383 GCA_964532635.1 uncultured Enterobacterales bacterium | reverse complement strand
ACGCGCCGCTTGCGTCGGAAGCACATCGGCCTGCCGGGCATGGTGCTGTCCACCATGCTCGCCTGGCCGCTGCCGGTGGGCCTGCAGCGCCTGGCTGGGCCTCTGGGCGTCTGGTTCGCGCGCGCCCTGACGACCCGGGGCTTGCTGGTCACCAACATCGGTCCCCTCGATCCCTACCTCGAGCCCTGGGGCGAGCACCTGCAGCAGGCGCGCTTCATCGGCCCCTTCCTCGAGGGGGCCCACGCCCCCGTCTTCACCGCCAGCAGCTTCCGCGACGAGCTGTGCCTGGTGCTCGACAGCTGGGACGGGATCCCCGAGGCGGAGCGGCTGGACTTGCTCGGCCGCGTGGAAGCCATCTTGGGCGGGCTGGAGGCCTAGCCCCCCACCAGCACCGAGCAGTCGGCCAGCACCCGGTCGCTGCCGCCGAAGCCGAAGCGCAGCTCCATCTGCGGGTATTGGTAGTACCAGCTGACCCACTCGAAGCGCCCGTCGCCGTTGGCATCGGGCAGCTCGTCGTTTCGCCGGACCTGCTCGCTCCAGTCGTGCACGGAGGGCATCCCGTGTTGGAAGTCGCAGCTGGGCGTCACGAGCACGCAGGTGGCGTAGGCGCGGCGCGGTAGCTCCTCCGTGTTCAGGACCACCACGCTTCGTGGAATCCCCGACCCCAGGCCGCGGACCTCTGCACCGCGCGCACCGACGGTGCCGGGGTGACAGCGCCACGAGATCGCCGGCCTTCCCGTCACCGCCAGCCAGACACCTACAGTCCGACCTTCGAGGGCGTCGATGCCCGGCTGGGGGGTCCAGTCTTCGTGCAGCTCGTAGCGGTCGTCGAAGGCGTGTCCGGGGCTCCAGGTGCGGAAGAACGGCTCGGGGTCGTGCTCGGCGGGCTTGGTGGGTGGGTCGGGCAGGGGAACGGGCGCCAGCTCGGGTGCCGGCGTGGTGGGCGTCGTTGGAGCCGAGACCGGTGTGGTGATCGGCGCGGGGGAGTCGCATCCTGCACTCAGCATGCAGGCGAGCACCCGGTGCCAGCTCATGCCAGCGCCGCCGCCAGCCGGTCGCGGTGCCCTTCGAGCAGAGCGTAGCCGGGCACCGCGGCGCAGCCGCGCTCGAGGACCTCGAGGGCCCGGGGGGCCTGCCCGTGCTTCAGCAGCAGCTCCAGCAGCTCGGGGTAGGGTGCCAGGTTGCCGGGATCGAGCTGGGTGGCGCGGTCCAGCCAGTGGGCTGCCGCGGGGGCTTCGCCCGCCCGCAGGTGCGCGCGGCCCAGGGCCAGGCACAGCTCGTGGCGCTCGCCCAGCAGGGCGACCGCGGCCTGCAGCAGCAGCTTGCGGTTCGGCTCCGGGACCAGCTCCTGATCCACCAGCAGCCAGTACAGGATGCCCTTGGCCGGCCCCTCGATGGCCTCGATGCGCTCGAGTCCGGTGGGGGGGCGAGCGTCGAGCAGTTGGTCCACCAACAGCCCGAACAGCTCGACATCCGTGCCCTCGAGGTCCGTCGGCCCCAGGTTGCGGTAGGCGGGACCGCGGGCCTCGAGATCGGCGTACAGGGCCTGGTAGTGGGCCACCATGGCAGGCACCGACGCGTGCTGTCGGGCCCAGGCGTGGTTGGCGCGGCGCATGGCTGCGTGGTGATCCGGGAAGGCGGCCAGGTGTTCGATGTGGGCCCGAAGCTGGTGGGCCGCAGGAACCACGTCGTGGCCGGGCAGGAACAGTAGCTGGTCGGGCTCGAAGACCTCGGTGTAGGCCCGGATGGGAGTGGCCACGGGGATCGCGCCGCAGGCCATCGCCTCGTAGACCGTGCGCCCGTAGGTCTCCCCCGCGGTGCCGTGCACCAGGATGTCGGCGTCGCTCAGCAGGGGGTAGGGATCGGCCTGGGGACCCATGAAGCGCAGCCGGGGATCCGGGCTGTCCTTGTGGAAGCCCAGCACCCGGGCCTCGAAGTCCAGGCCGTCCAGGGCTCCGCTGAGGACCATGTCCTCGAGGGGGCAGCTCATGTCCTTGTCGGCCCTGCGCATCTCCACGATCACCACCGGCCGGCCGCTGGCGTGCCATGGCTCCCGCTCGGGCAGGGACTCGTGGCAGGGCACGCCGTTGAAGATGCGGCTGGCCCGACTGGGGGTGGCGAGCATGTCGGTGAGCGTTGGGCCCACCATCACGCTGTGGTCCACGAAGTGGCAGCTGCGGGGCGAGAACTGGTTGTGGACCGTCTGGAGGATCACCGGGCAGCCGGCCAGCTGGGCGGCCAGGGGGAAGTCCAGGTGGTCGTTGATGGCGTGCAGGTGGGCGACGGTGCAGCCCTGCAGCGCCTCGAGCAGCTGCGGGAAGCGGGGGGCCTCGAGGGCGGTGAAGCGACGGGCGATGGCCCGGGCCTCGGGGGCGCGGTGGCCCTCGTAGCGCACCACCATGTGGGTGTCGGGGATGCCCTCGAGCAGCTGGAGCACGGCGTTCTCGACGCCCCCCAGGTCCATGCGCGGGTAGACGCGACAGATGCGGTGGCTCACGGCTCGGCTCCGGGGTGGGGGTCGTCGTAGCCCTGTTCGGCCAGCAGGCTGCCCATGTGGTAGCGCTCGTCGCCCAGCTCGAAGCGCAGCTCCAGCAGCGAGTCCAGCGCCGCGGGCGGCAGCTGGCGCCAGCGCCCCACCGAGGCGGTGCTGATGCCCTGGTCCGGCTGCTGGGTCCAGCTGGGCTTGACGCCGCCGAAGAAGCGCTCCTTGCCGGCTTCGGCCGAAGGAGAGCGCTTGTCGAACAAGCCGGCGTGGTCCACAGGTTCGCGCCCGAGATGGACCAGCACCCGGTTGATGCTGTCCAGGGGCTGTCCCACCAGGTCCTCGTAGCGCAGCTCCATGTAGCCGGGGTGGTCCTTGGCCTCGAGGGCGCGGCTGACATCCCAGCACCAGCGCACAGCTCCGGCCATCAGGTAGATGCCCGGATCGTGTCCCGGCGCCTCCCGGGACCAGCGACGAGCCAGGGACAGGCTCACGTCGCGACCGTCCCGCAGCAGGTGCACGAAGCGGCACTCTGGGAAGGTCTCGAGGAAGGCCTTGGCCCCCACGCAGTTCTTGGGGGTCTGGTCCACGAAGCCGAAGGGCTCATGGATGCCCTGCTTCGAGGCCAGGCGGGCCTTGATCCAGCGGAACAGGGCTCGGGGCTCGAGGCAGGCCTCGAGCATCGCGACGGCGTCGTCCAGCTCGGGCATGCCGTAGAACTCCCGGTCCATCAGGAAGACCTGGGGCACCAGAGGCACGAACAGCTCCCCCACCGGCAGGCCCGTCGGCTCCACTCGGTTGGTGAGCAGGGCGTGCAGGGTTCGGGTGAAGCCCTCGGGCCTGAACAGGGCGCGGTGGTGGCAGGCGCCCAGCTCGGGTCCCGAGCGCAGGTCGTGCAGGCCGTCGAGCAGGTAGGCCAGGAGCGTGGTGCCGGAGCTGCCACAGCCTCCGACGAGATGGAAGTCGAGGGGTGCGTTCATGGCGGCGAAGATACCACGGGCCCGGGTAGACCCTGCGGTTTCGCCCTCCGTGCTACCTTCCGCCCATGCGCCCCTGGTTCCTCCCGCTCCCGCTCCTGCTGGGATGCCCTACCGCCGAAGACACGGCGGTGCCCGTGGTCGATCCCTTCGCCCTGCGGCCCCTGTCGGTGTCCAGTGACAACCGCATCGTGGACGACATCGACCGGGAGGTGTTGCTACGCGGCGTGAACATCACCTCCCTGGGTGAGTACTGGCAGGGCAACCCGGACTTCGAGCCCACCATGACCACCACCGACGCCGACTGGGACGCCATGCAGGCGCGGGGGTTGCAGGTGATCCGGCTGGTGGTGCACTGGTCCCGCCTCGAGCCCGAGCGCGGGTCCATCGACCAGGGCTACCTCGACGAGATCGAGGCAAGCGTGGACGTCGCGGCCGAGCACGGCATGTACACCGTCATCGACATGCACCAGGACGCCTACTCGGCCTTCATCTACACCACCGACGAAGAGGAATGCCCCGAGGATGCCCACCCGGGCAAGGGCTGGGACGGTGCCCCGGAGTGGGCTACCCTCACCGACGACCTGAGCACCTGCCCCACCGGAGACCGCAACAGCGCGCCCGCGGTCATCGCCGCCTGGAACCACTTCTACGACAACACCGACGGCATCCGCGATCGCTTCGTGGCGTCGTGGGCCGCGGTGGCCGAGCGCTTCGCCGGCCGGGTGGAGGTGGCGGGCTACGACTTGATCAACGAGCCGGAGACCTCCCGGGACTCCGAGGAGCTGGGCCCCGTCTACCAGGCGCTGCTGGGTGAGCTGGTGGGCGTCATCCGGGACACCGGCTCGGAGCAGCTCATCATGCTCGAGCCCCTGCTGCCGGCGGGAGACCCGCTGCTGGGGCTGGTGTTCCCCGATCCGGAGCAGATGGGTGTGGAGCCCTTCAACCTGGTGGGCTCGACCCACAACTACGCCGAGTCCATCGACACCACGGGCCTGAGCCTCGAGCTCACCAACACCATGATCTGGACCTTGGCGGAGCAGCAGGGCACCGGGGTGTGGATCGGCGAGTACGGCTTCTGGAGCACCAGCGAGGACACCCTCGAGGTGGCCTACCGCTACGCCGCCGACGAGGACGACCACGCCCAGGGCGGCGCCTGGTGGCAGTGGCGGCAACCATGCGGCGATCCCCACAGCATCTCCTACGACGACGGCAGCTGGATCCCCCACGACACCGTGGTGCACCTCAACACCATTGACTGCACCACCGACACCGACGCCGGCCCCACCGAACAGCTCCTGCGCATCCTGGGCCGCGGCTACCCCCGCGTCGCACCGGGCCGCATCGAGCTGCTGGAGAGTGACATCGACGGCGGCCGGCTGCGCCTCGAGGGCGAGGAAGCCGAGCCCGGCGTGGGCCTGGTGCTGTGGACGCCGTCCGGGGCGGACACCCACGAGGTCTGGAGCGAAGGCCTCGAGGACCTTGTCGAGCGCCCGGTCGAAGGCGGCCGGCTGATCACGGCCACAGCCGTCGGCGGGGAGTATTCGGTGGGCGTAGAGCCGATGTAGGGGCGGGGTTCACCCCCGCCCGCCATCACGACACCAGGGCGGGAGGAACGCGTTGAGCACGTGGCAAGCGACGCGCGAATCCCGTCACGCGTGGTGGTCCGTACGCCGACACAGGCGATCCTTGCGCCTCGCTGCGCTTTGTGGCAGGTTTCTGGCATCGCAGCCTGGATGCATCAGGAGGGGTACCATGCAGCGCAGCTTTTGCATCTCGCACTTCGATCTGTTGATGTGCATCTCCGACTCAGTGGACATGGTCAGCCCGTCCCTGAGCAACCACCACAAGCAGGTGGCCTATCTGGCCGCCCGCATCGCCGAGGCCCACGGGCTGCCCCTCGAGCGGCAGCGCGACTGCCTCACGGCCGGGGCCTTGCACGATCTGGGGGGCATGACCGCCAGCGAGCGCCTGGCGGTGCTCGACTTCGACGCCCAGGAGGTCCAGGGCCACGCCTCCTTGGGTGGGCGCCTGCTGGTTACCTGTCGTCTGCTGGCTCACGTGGCTCCCATCGTCACCCACCACCACGCTGTCTGGGGTCGGCGCAGCGAGCCGGGCCACGAGCCCCTGGAGGCTCACATCCTGCACCTTGCGGATCGGGCTGCGGTGCTCGTCGATCGCTCCAGGGAGATCCTGGGGCAGGTGCCGGCCATCCTCGAGCGTGTCCGCGCCGAGTCCGGGCGCCTGTTCCACCCGGAGCTGGTGGAGACCTTCGTCGTCCTGGCCAGCCAGGAGAGCCTGTGGCTCACGCTGGTCTCGCCGACCCTGGGCGGGGAGCTGCGCCGGCTCGTGGGCGACAACGCGGTGGACCTGGATCTCGAAGGGGTCGTGGAGCTGGCGAGCTTCTTCGGGCGGCTCATCGACTTCCGGTCCCACTTCACCGCTACCCACTCGGCCGGCGTGGCGGCCTCGGCCGAGGTCCTGGCTCGCTATGCGGGATTCTCTCCCCGCGAGCAGCTCATGATGCGGGCCGCTGGCCTGCTCCACGATCTGGGCAAGCTCGCGGTCCCGGCCGAGGTGCTCGAGAAGGCTGGTCGGCTCGATACCGACGAGTTCAACCTCATCCGCGCGCACACCTACTCAACCTGGCGTGCGCTGCAGGCCATCGGTGACTTCGAGCTGATCTGCCAGTGGGCCGCCTACCACCACGAGCGGCTCGACGGCACGGGCTATCCCTTCCGCATCGGCGGCAAGGACCTCTCCATGGGCTGTCGCATCATGGCGGTGGCCGACGTGTTCGTGGCTCTCACCGAGGATCGCCCCTATCGCGACGGCATGACCACGGATCAGGCCCTGGACATCCTGCGGGACATGGCGGTGCAGGGGGCCCTCGATCCGCGCCTGGTCAACCTGGCGCGTGGCTGCCGGGAGAGGCTGGACCACTCCCGGATCCAGGCCCAGGAAGCCGCCGAGCAGGAGTACTTCGAGCTGCTGGGCTAACGAAGTCCCGTCAGCGTGGTCAGGTCGATCTCGAACATCGCCGCCGGGTGCTTGAGCTTGAAGGCCTCGAGCACCACCGGGTGCAGCTCGCCCAGCTCGCCGACCGGGATCGTCTCGCCGTCCTTGACCGCGAAGATGCGGGCCGCCCGGCCTGGGAGGTAGGTCCCCGCGTCCATGTTGGCCGTGACGATGCCCCAGCCCAGCTCGCGCAGGGTGGCCTCGGCCACGGCCCGCACCTCGGTGGCTCCGATGCGCTCGCCGATAGCCACGCCGCCCACGGCCCGACGCTCCGAGGCGCCGGTGTCGGTGTCGGTCAGCTCGGTGGTCTCGCCCACCTCGAAGATGCGCTGCGGGTACTCGTTGTGGCCGTTGACCGTCAGTGTCTCGAGCAGGCCCGCGGCCAGGCTGGTGCGCAGCATGGTCTGGTCGCGGCTGATGGGGTGGGCCAGGGAGACGTGGCGTTCGTGGCGCGGCCGCTGCAGCGCATCGAAGCTCTTCTCCTCACTGGTGAGCACCAGGGTCATCACCTCGGCCCAGCCCAGCCCGCTGATGCAGGACCGCACGGTGCCGGACACGCCCTCGATGGGGCGCTCACCGCCCACGGTCATGGTGGGCACCAGGGTGGGCACGATGTTGTGGTAGCCGAACGCGATGGCCGCGTCCTCCATCAGGTCCACCGGGTTCATCAGGTCGTTGCGGTAGGCAGGGGCCTCCACGCGTACGGTGTCGTCGTCGAGCACCTCCACGTCGTGGCCCATGCGGTTCAGCAGCTCGGTGAGCTTCACGGCGTCCATGGGGATGCCGGTCCAGCCGGAGGTGGCGGACACCCTCAGCTCCATCACCTGAGGCTCGAAGTCGGGAGTGCGAACCACCTCGTCGCCGTACTGGATGCTGACCTGGTGTACGTTGATGCTCTGCTGCAGC
>CAZHIK010000459.1:0-7386 GCA_964532635.1 uncultured Enterobacterales bacterium | reverse complement strand
GGATCGGCGACCAGGGCGGCGGCCTGATCCACATGCCCTTCGGCATCAACCAGCCCTCCATCATCTGGCAGACCGTCCACGGTCAGCCCATCTTCGGAGGCATGGGCGAGAACGCTCCCCTGCTCTGGCCGGAGGGCATGGATCAGCGCGTGCGCATGGACCTGATCCGCTACCTACGCCGGGCCACCCGCGATCCCGACCATGCCACCCGCCCACGCTCCGAGCAGGTCCGGAACAAGCTGCGCGACGAGGGCTTCCGCTGGGTGGTGCTGCACCGCGATCTCGTGGAGACCGAGAACCGTGACAGACTGGACGCCGGGCACGCGACCAGCAAGAAGGTCGTCCTCACGGTGGAGCAGCTCCAGCAGCTCCCGTTTCGGGTCACCGACGCCTACCGCGAAGTGCTCGGCGAGCCTGTGGCCGTCGATGGAGCGCTGGTGATCTGGGATCTGGAGGGTGACGCCAAGCCTCCGAGCGACCTGACCCCCACCAGCGAGAACCTGGCGGAGCGAAGCTGGGAGATCGAGGGCCCCCCGTCCTACGAGCTGCTGCTACAGTCTCGAGGCCGCCTGCCGGGCCAGGACTGGAGCCGGCGGGACCACAGCCCGGGCCAGGGGCCCTGAACCGGCGACGCAAAGCTCACCGCTCGGACGTATGGCCCTTGATTTGAATGAGGCCGGGGATATGTCTTTGCCCTTGGCCGGTGGGCGCACTCAGCGCTCGGCCGCACCCCTCCACCGAGGAGCGCACCATGGTCTCCAGCGGTTCCAGCAGCGAGAGCAATCCGGGCCTGCCGGGTGAGCTCGATCTCCCCGTCCTCGCCATCCGCAACACCGTCATCTTCCCGGTCTTGGCTTTCCCCATCAACGTGGGACGCGACAAGTCGCTCCAGGCCATCGAGAAGGCCCTCGAGAACGACAAGCTCCTGGGCATCCTGTCCCAGAAGGAGCCCGAGAACGAGGATCCCAGCCCCGACGACCTGTACGCCACCGGGACCGTGGTCAAGGTGCTCAAGTCCGTCAAGATGCCGGGCAACAAGCTCAACGTGATCATCCAGGGCCTGGCGCGCATCAAGGTGCGCAAGTGGCACCACACCTCGCCCTACCTCCGCATCGACGCCGATGTCTTCGAGGAGCCCACCGAGCACGACGCCAGCCTCGACGACCTGCTGGGCAACCTGCGCGAGCTGTCCCAGAAGATCATCGACCTGTCGCCCCAGATCCCCTCCGAGGCCGGCTTCCTGGTCCGCTCCATCGACAACCCCGGCATCCTGGCCGACATCGTCGCGTCCAACTTGAGCATCGCGGTGGACGAGAAGCAGCGCCTGCTCGAGACCTTCGACACCCGCGAGCGCATCGAAGCCGTGATCGACCTGCTCGACAAGGAGATCCAGGTCCTCGAGCTGTCCAACAAGATCCAGACCGAGGTCAAGGGCGAGATGGACAAGGCTCAGCGGGAGTACTTCCTGCGCGAGCAGCTCAAGGCCATCCAGAAGGAGCTGGGCGAGACCGACGAGCGACAGGAAGAGTTCGAGGAGCTCGAGCGCCAGATCCGCGAAGCCAACATGCCCCCCGACGTCGAGAAGGTCGCCTTCAAGGAGCTCAAGCGCATGTCGCGCATGAACCCGGGCGCTGCCGAGTTCACCGTCTCCCGCACCTACATCGACTGGCTCATCGACCTGCCGTGGAACGTCTCCACCGACGACCACCACGACCTCAAGCGGGCCGAGGCCATCCTCGACGAGGATCACTACGGCCTCGAGGAAGTCAAGAAGCGCATCGTCGAGTACCTGGCCGTCCACAAGCTCAAGCAGGACATGAAGGGCCCGATCCTCTGCCTGGTGGGCCCCCCCGGCGTCGGCAAGACCTCCCTGGCCACCTCGGTCGCTCGGGCGCTGGATCGCAAGATGGTGCGCGTCTCCCTGGGCGGCGTCCACGACGAAGCCGAGATCCGGGGCCACCGCCGCACCTACATCGGCTCGCTACCCGGAAAGATCATCAAGGGCCTCAAGAAGGCCGGCACCAACAACCCGGTCTTCGTGCTCGACGAGATCGACAAGCTGGGCAAGGACCACCGGGGCGATCCTTCATCGGCCCTGCTCGAGGTGCTCGATCCAGAGCAGAACCACAGCTTCAACGACCACTACCTGGACGTCTCCTTCGACCTGTCCAAGGTGCTGTTCATCGCCACCGGCAACTGGCAGGAGGGCATCCCAGGGCCGCTATACGACCGCATGGAGGTGCTCTACGTCTCCGGCTACACCATCCGGGACAAGCTGCACATCGCCTTCGACTACCTGATCCCCCAGGTCCTCGAGGACCACGGCCTGACCCCCGACAACCTCGAGTTCACCGAAGAAGCGGTGAAGCACATCATCTCAGCCTACACCCGCGAGCCCGGCGTGCGAGCGCTGAAGCGTGAGATCGCCGCCTGTGCCCGCGCCATCGCCAAGCTGGTCGCCTCCGAGGAACAGGAGGAAAAGGCCGTCATCACCCCCGAGCGCATCGAGGAGATCCGCGGCCCCATCAAGCACTTCCACGAGATCGCCCAGCGCACCGCGGTGCCCGGTGTGGCCACCGGCCTGGCCTGGACCGCCGCCGGCGGCGACATCCTGTTCGTCGAAGCCACCAAGTTCAAGGGCAAGGGTGCCCTGCACCTGTCCGGCAAGCTGGGCGACGTGATGAAGGAATCGGTGTCCGTGGCCCGCTCCTACGTGCGCGCCATGGCGGGCGATCTGGGCATCGACGAGGACGTCTTCGAGACCCACGACATGCACATCCACGTGCCCGCTGGCGCCATCGGCAAGGACGGCCCCTCGGCCGGCATCGCCATCGTCACGGCCATCACCTCCCTGCTCACCGGCATCCCGGTCGACCCCACCCTGGGCATGACCGGCGAGGTCACCCTGCGCGGTGCGGTGATGCCCATCGGCGGCGTCAAGGAGAAGATCGTGGCAGCCCACCGCGCGGGCATCACCACGGCCATCCTGCCCGAGTGGAACCGCAAGGACGTCCACCACGAGGTCCCCGACGAGGTCAAGGACGAGATGCAGTTCCACTTCTGCGCTCGCATGGAAGAGGTCCTAGAGGTGGCGCTGGGCATCAAGGGCCTGGCGAAGAAGACCGAGCCGGCCAAGCGGATCGACGAGGAGTAGCCCAGCGCTCCACCACGATTGACCGGGCATCGGATGGCGGCTAACCTCCCGTTGGCATGCGCTGGCTCCCGGTTCTCCTGCTGCTCCTCCACGCTCCTGTGCTCCACGCGCAGGATCCTGTGCCCACGGGCCAGGAGCGCCTGGCCCTGGCCATCCGCCTGTACCGAGCCGGTCAGTACGACGAAGCCCAGTCCACCCTGATCAACCTGCTCAAGGACGAAGCGGTCCAGGATCTGGAGCTTCGGCTCGAGGCCCGGGCATACCTGGGCGAGGTGCTGCTGGCCGACGGCAACCGCACCGCCGCCTACGAAGCCTTCCGCGCCATCCTCGAAGACGATCGCGACTACCAGATGGACCCGTACGAGCATCCACCCGATGTGGTGGAGTTCTTCGAGATGGCACGGGTGACCATGTCTACCGGCGCCGACGAGCCACCTCCCCTGCCCGAGCCCATCCCCCCGCCCCCCGAATACCAGCCCCTGCACTGGACCGGTTTTTCGCCCTTCGGCGTGCACCAGCTGCGCCAAGGGCGCTTCGTGTGGGGCTCCCTGCTGGCCGCGGGTCAGCTGGGCACCCTGGCGGGCACCTTCGCCACGGGCATTCCCCTGTACCGCAACCACGCAGCCGAAGAGCCCGAGTACAGCCGGTTGGTGACCATGCGCGCCTGGAACTGGGCCCTCAGCGGCGGCTTCGCGGCCCTGTGGATCACCGGCACGGTGGAAGCAGGCGTGCGATGGCGCTCCGATCACCGCACGGCGTTGGACGCCTGGGAAGCGAAGCACACCACCAGCGAGCTGACGCTGGGACCGGGTACGGTGCGCTGGGAGCTCCGCTTCTAGCCCCGCCCTTCAGCGATCCAGCCAGCCTCCCGCCTCCAAGGCCCGAGCCACGGCCTGGGCGTATCGGTCCGCACCAGCGGCCTTGGGGTGGTGCATCCAGATCACCCCGCGAGTGAACCAGGGCGCGAGCCGCACGACGCGCTCGAGGGGAACCTGATCCGGGATGTCCGGATGTCCTTCGGGAGGTGGCGGGGACCCTGCAGCGCGCTGCACCGGATGGAGCAGATAGACCAGGTCGATGCCTCGGGCGGCGCACAGCTGCTCGAGCCGCTCGTTCTCACGCTGCGCGACGGTTGCAGGCCAGTCGGGAACCTGCGGCGGGTCCACACGGCCCGCGAAGGCGTAGCGCAACAGCGCCGAGCGACCGAGCACCCAGAGCAACCAGGGGCGCTCGGGGTCGGTCGAGGCCGGAAAGACCTCGAGGAACAGGGAGGGATCGCGGCGGAACCACGGGCTGTGATCGCGGTCCAGGTAGGAGCCGGCAGCGAGGAACGGGCGCGGCCCGCGGTTGGTGAGCAGCACGAGGACCAGGTCCGCGTCCTGCTGCTGGAGCTTCTCGACAGCCAGCAGAGCCATCTGGGCGGTCACGTAGGCGCTCGTGCCGAAGTTCTCCACGCTCGCGCTACGCCCCTCGGCCTCGAGCGCGGCCTCGAGCCGGGCCGGGATGGTCTCGTTCGAAGCGAGCCCGGGGCCATACACGGTGGACGCGCCGAAGAAGAGGATGCGCAGCGCCTCCGGCTCGTGGTGTTGTGCATCTCCCGGTGCCCTGGCACCCTCCGCGGTGATCTCCACCTGGTACGAGCGACCGTCGCCCTCGAAGCGCTCCAGCCGCGCACCGGGGGACAATCGATAGAGCAGTGGGCCTGGAACGGCCTGGTGGACCTCGACATCGGCCGAGTTGAAGTGGAGCCGGCTGTTGAAGCGTCGCAGGGACCGCGGATCGAGCCGCGCCCAGACCTCGGCCGCTCCCGCCGCCAGCACCAAGCCAAGCACGAGCAGGCCGAAGCGGCCGGCCCAGGTCGACAGACTCGATGGGGCTCTGGACGCTATCACCACGCTCGGATTCCCAGGTGTGTGTCACAAAGGGGACTGTCGTCGAAGTATCGCCACGCGATCAGCAAGTCCAACGCAGGCCGAGCCGTGAGCGGCGATGACCCCGTGTCCCGGCCGCCCCGCCGAGGGGATCCGGACGAGCGGGATCGGGATAAGGGTCCGATCCACCAGGAGACCCCATGGCCTACCTGCGCATCCTCGACACCATGCAGCGCACCTCCGAAGAAGTGCTCCTTCGCAAGCCCATCAACTCCATCGGGCGACGCGACGGAAACGACGTGGTGCTGGCCGACCCCACAGTGGCCGCCACCCACGCCAACCTGATCAAGAGCGGCCACGGCTGCTCGGTGTCCGTGCTCGACCGCTCCAACGAGCTGTACGTCAACGGAAAGCGCGTCCGCAAGGCCGACCTGGCCTACGGCGACCGCCTGCTGCTGGGCCGCTACGAGCTCACATTGATGGAGGGCGAGCCCGTGCGCGCGCCCACCGAGGATCAGCCCGACACCATCGCGGCCCTCGAGCAGCTGGTGGACTTCTCCCAGCAGCTGATGCGCGACACCTCCCCCCAGGCCCTGTTTCGCAAGCTGCTGCGGGCCGTGGTCATCCTCACCGGAGCCGAGAAGGGCTTCGTGATCCTCATGCAGGACGGCCAGCGCAACCTGGCCGCCAGCCACAACGTGGACGAGGAACAGTCCGCCGTGGCCCGTATCTCCGACAGCATCGTCGAACGGGTGGTGCAGTCCCGGAAGCCGCTCATCGTCTCCGACGCCATGAACGACGTGCAGTTCGCCCGAGCCAAGTCCGTGGTCGACCTGCGCCTGTCCTCGGTCATGTGCGTACCCATGCTCTACCGGGACGACCTGCTCGGTTGCCTGTACCTGGGCAACGACAACGTCACCGACCTGTTCACCCGACGAGACCTCGACCTGCTCCACGTCTTCGCCAGCCAGGCCTCCCTGCTGGTCCACACGGCCCTGATGCTCAACGAGCTCAAGACCACCAACGCCAACCTGCGCCAGCAGCTGCGCAAGTCGGCCCAGGGCGAGATGATCGGCTCGAGCCCTCCGCTCCAGGCGGTCTTCAAGGTGCTGCGCCGGGTGGCCCCCACCGACATCTCCGTTCTGGTGCTGGGCGAGACGGGTACGGGCAAGGAGCTGGTGGCCTTGGAGCTGCACCGGCTGTCGGATCGTACGCGCAAGCCCTTCGTGTCAATCAACTGCGGCGCCATCCCCGAGAACCTCCTCGAGTCCGAGCTGTTCGGCCACAAGAAGGGCTCGTTCACCGGCGCGGTCACCGACAAGATGGGCAAGTTCGAGGCTGCCGAAGGCGGCACCCTGTTCCTGGACGAGATCAGCGAGATGCCCATGAACCTGCAGGTCAAGCTCCTGCGGGTGCTGCAGGAGCGCAAGATCGAGCGGGTGGGCGAGCTCAAGCCACGTCCCATCGACATCCGGGTCATCGCCGCCACCAACCGCGACATCGACGCCGAGATCAAGGCGGGCCGTTTCCGCGAGGATCTGTTCTACCGCCTCAACGAGGTGACGGTGAACCTGCCACCCCTGCGCGATCGCGGCGAGGACATCCTGCTCCTGGCGCGCTTCTTCCTCAACAAGTACGCGGAGCAGTATGGCTCCCGGGCTCGCGGCTTCACCAACGAGTGCATCAAGGCCATGAAGGGCTACTTCTGGCCGGGCAACGTGCGCCAGCTCGAGAGCCGGGTCAAGCGAGCCGCGATCATGAGTGACCGCGCGCTGATGAACTCCACCGACCTGGGCTTGGCCGACGGCGACCGCCGCAACATCAAGCCCCTGTCCGAGGCCGAGGAAGAGTTCAAGATGGGGTATGTGCGCGATGTCCTCGAGATCAACAACTGGAACAAGGCCCAGACCGCTCGGGATCTCGGCGTGGATCCACGCACCATCTTCCGCTACATCGAGAAGTTCGATGATGCCCAGTAGGGCCACGGGGATCTGGCTGCTCCCGCTGTTGCTGCCCCTCCTGCTGGGCTCGGGCAGCCGCATGCAGCAAGCTCGGAGCCACACCCCCATCGACACCTCCAACGACCGCTACGTGCGGGATCTACTGGCCCAGGACAAGAGCGATCGCCTCTACGCGGTCCGCACCCTGCGCTCGCGCCTGAAGGTCGCGCTGCGGGACTGCGAGCGGCGGGAGGGCACCCTGCGCCAGATCGACGCCATCGCGGCGCTGGACGACTTCGACAACATGGTGGCCCCGGCCTGCATGGAGGCCCTGACCACCCGCAACGTCGCTCACCACTGCGCCTGGATTCTGGGCGCGGTGGGCCACGAGCCGGCGGTGCCTGCCCTGCAGGCCCTGCTC
>CAZHIK010000458.1:6408-7404 GCA_964532635.1 uncultured Enterobacterales bacterium | reverse complement strand
CCGAGCTACCGCCGCTGCTGGAGCACTGACAGCCCACCTCCGCCGGAATGGTGGTGGTGGTGTCGTCGGCGTCTTCGATGCCGATGCCGGTGAGCGCGATGTTGTAGGTGGGGTTGGAGGGATCGTTGGTGGCCAGCACCAATGTGGCGGTGAACTCACCCGCGGTCTCGGGACCGAAGGAGACCACCAGGCCATCGTAGCTCTCGGCATCTGCCAGAACGAAGTCGGGATAGACCGCGAAGTACTCCGATCCGGTGACGCCCGCTTCGCCCATCAGCAGCTCGACGCCGCCGTTGATCAGCTCGACGTTCCAGTTGGCCAGGTTGCCGACGTAGACCTCACCGAAGTCGTAGGACTCGTCGGGGGGGGTCATCACAGGCAGCAGGAACTCGTACTCGTTGGTGTCGAAGGGATCGTCCAGCGTGTTGGAGCCCATGTCGACGGGGATGTCGAAGACGTCGTCCCACTCGTAGCAGCCCAGGATGTCCACGCAGACCTCGACGCCGGGCTGGATGAGCACCTGCATGGCGGTCTCCCAGGTTGCCACGTAGGTGCTGTCGATCTCCAGGTAGCCGTTGCTCGGCACCGGCAGCACGGTGGCTTCGGCCTGCAGGGCCTGGACCTCATCGTTGTGGAGGATCTCCACCCCGGCCATGGTGGTGGCCATGGTGGCCGCCAGGTCGACATCGAGGATGATCTGCACCACCTCGAGCACGGTGAAGTCGTAGGTGATCAGGGTCTCACCCTGGCCTTCCTCGTCGATGGTCACCACGTCGGGGATGCTGTCGGACAGCACGAAGGGATCGAAGATGGTCTGGGCGAGCACATCGATGCTCTGGCGGTCCAGCTCCCACTCGCCCTCGTAGCCCCACAGATCGAGCTTGAGGTAGACCACTGTGGACAGCTCGCCGATCAGCCCCAGGTAGCCGCTCTCGGGCACGGCCTCCCAGATCAAGGTGACCGCCTCGGGCCACTCGAGCCAGGCCAGGGTGCCCA
>CAZHIK010000458.1:0-6398 GCA_964532635.1 uncultured Enterobacterales bacterium | reverse complement strand
GCCGCCGCTCCAGGGCGACGTAGAGCGCGTCGCCGAGCCAGGCCAGGGTGCCCATCTCGACCTCGGCCAACTGGGCGGCCTCGAGGGCGAAGTTCACCATCACCGGGCTGCCCGATGGCACGTCTCCCGTCTCGTAGACGGCGCCCTCCATCAGCGTGACCTGGTCGGCGAGGACGAGATCGATGGGATCGGTGTCGTACGCGAGGGCCTGACCACTGAGGAAGATGGCGATGGCGGTGATGGGCAGGGTCATCGAGAGCTCCGGCGCTGGGCGCAGCTGTGATGTCCGCGACTGCGCGGCTGGGGTCATCCCAGCATGTCATCCCGCGGCGCGAGAATCCAGCCCTTTTCGGAAGCTCTACTCGGGCAGGTGGCCCCGGCCGAGGATCACCCGGCGGATCGGGTGCTGGGCGTGAAGATCGGCCAACCGCGCGAGGAGATCGTCCACCGCCTCGAAGGAAGCGCGGCCGAGATCGAGGACATAGACCACGCCGGTCTCGGAGCGCCGATCCGGTGGACTGACGAAGTGGAAGCGGCCGGCCTGGGCGCTGCCGAAGCGACCCTCGAAGCCCAGGGTGTACCAGGTGCCGACGACCGGATCCACCAGCTCGACGGGGTCGCCGGACTCGAGCATGACCTGCACGGGCAGGTGGTCCCAGGGGCACTGGGTGGAGACCAGCACCTCGAAGGGCTGTTCGGGCCATGGGAACAGCACAGGCGCGCGCACCAGGGGCTCGAGCCCTGGCAGGGCCACCAGCATGGGCTGATCACCCACCAGGCCACCCTGGCCGGTGGCGGGATCGACCAGATCGATCCGCGTGGCGGCGTAGGGGCGAGCGTCCTGCGGGATGTCGGGCTCGATGCCGCCGTCGGGAGCACGCCGCATGCGGGCGGCCTCGGCGATCCAGCCCTTCTCGGCCATCTGGTTGGCGTGGTGGTCGAAGAAGGCGCAGTAGCGATCGCGGTGGGCCTCGAGCAGCGCGCGGGGATGGCGCTCGCGGAACGCGACCACGGCGTCGATGAACGCGCGCATCCCGTCCGCTTCCGGCGCAGAGCCGCCCTCGCTGACCACGGACAGGCCCACCTGCAGGGTGGCCAGGCCAGCGTCGATGGCACCGCTGGCCAGCTGCAGTCGGCCCAGACCGGCGAGGGCCTCGCCGTGGCGGCTGTCTTCGGCCAGCACGGCGCGGTAGGCGGCCTCGGCCTCGGCCGGCTTGTCCTCGGCTTCGGCGATGGTGGCCAGGGAGAGCTGGAAGTGGGGCTTCATGGCCGCGGCCTCGGGCACCGCGCCGCTGGCGAGCAGGTCCAGCGCTCGCATCACCAGCGGCCTGGCTTCGCCGGGAGCGCCACGCTGCAGCTCGAGGGCCCCCAGGGCGTGCAGCAGGTCGGGCCGCGCTGGATCGATCTCCAGGGCAGCGTGCAGGTGCTTGCGGGCGGAGTCGGGATCGCCGCCGTTCAGGGCCTCCATGGCCGCGCGCACACACTGATCGAGATCCATGCTCACCTCCGGACCTGCAGCAGGGCAGGCCGGTGGCTTATAACCAAGGTCCCCTCCCCTCGTCGGCCAGACCGGCGAGCCCTCCCAGGACGACAGGATGTCCATCGACGAGCACAAGGCCGAAGAGATCGCCGAGGCCCGCGCCGAGGCCAGCCCCACCCTGCGCCCCACGGTGCCCGCCCTCGAGGAACGCCTGCACCAGCCCATCCCCTGCCTGGACCACGGCTTCGTGCGGGTGGTGGACTACATGGGAGACGACGCCGCGGTGGTCCAGGCCGCCCGGGTCTCCTACGGCAAGGGCACCCGCAAGCTGCGCGAGGACCGCGGCCTGATCCGCTACCTGATGCGCCACCGCCACACCACGCCCTTCGAGATGTGCGAGCTCAAGCTGCACGTCAAGCTGCCCATCTTCGTGGCGCGGCAGTGGATCCGCCACCGCACGGCCAGCGTCAACGAGATCAGCGGGCGCTACTCGGTGCTCGACAGCGAGTTCTACACACCGGTCCCCGCCGATCTCGCGGTCCAGAGTGCGTCGAATCGCCAAGGCCGCGGCCAGGAGCTGAGCGCCGAGCGAGCCGCTGAGGTGCTGGGCATCCTGCGGGGCGACGCCCTGCGGGCCTACGACAGCTACTCACAGCTGATGGAGCAGTACGACCTGGCGCGTGAGCTGGCGAGGCTGAACCTCACCCTGAGCACCTACACCCAGTGGTACTGGAAGATCGACCTGCACAACCTGCTGCACTTCCTGTCCCTGCGGCTGCACCCCCACGCGCAGCGCGAGTTCCAGGTCTACGCCCAGGCCATGGCCGACATCGTGGCCGCCTGGGTCCCGGCCACCTGGGAGGCCTTCGAGGACTACCGGCTGGGCGCCTTCACCCTCAGCCGCCAGGGAGTCGAGGTGCTGCGCGCGGCCTTGGCAGGCCAGCCGGTGGACCAGCCTTCGAGCGGGCTGTCCAAGCGCGAGTGGAGCGAGCTGGTGCGCGTTCTTGGACTCGGTCACGGAGAGCCCGCGTGATCAGCGGCCAGCCCAGGGTGCTGGTGGCCGACTTCATGGCCCACCGCCGCCTGGCCCTGCTGGCAGCCCTGCAGCCCCACTTCGCGGTGGAGCCCCCCCCTCCCGGCGCGGACCTGCTGCGCCACGCCCGCTCCACGAAGCCCGACATGGTGGTCCTCTTCGCCCATCCTTGGCGGTCGGAGAAGGCCTACCGCCAGTGCCGCTGGCTCAAGACCGACCTGCGCCCCACCCACCGCGTGGCCGTCATCAACCTCGACGGCCCGCCCCGCGAGCCCTCGCTGGTGATGGAGCAGGACCAGGCCGACGGCTACTGGCAAGGCGGAGCCAAGCCCGAAGACCTGGTGGAGTTCCTGCAGCAGGTCTGGGCGGGCGACAAGCCGGTAGTGGTCAAGAAGAGCGCCATGGGCCTGCTCGCTAGACTCTTGAGGCGCTAGAATCTCGCGCAAAGACGCAAAGACGCAAAGACGCAAAGCACCGCGAGCGCCGTGTGTGGCTGCCGGGCGGCACACTGCCGTGGTGGAGCGTTGGCCGGCTCGCGCAGAGGCGCAGGGGCCCTCGGCCCCGCAGAGGGAGACGGGCGCCATGTCGGTGGTGATGGGCGAGGCGGTGGCGTTCCCCGCGACGTTGGTTTCTTGGGGCTGCCGCTCCGTCCACGGAACGAAGGCTTCGCCATGGATCGTTCTTCCACAAGCAGCGCCGCACGGGGGGCAGCCGTCACGGCCGGTCCACCACCCACCACGCGCACGGAGCGGTAGCCAAAAAGAAAATGAACGCCCCAACCAATTCACCGGCGAGACTCCCCGCCACGACATCTTCGCGTCTTTCGTCGCGGTCTGCAGGACTTTGCGCGAGGCCAACCGACGCAGCTCCCCACCGCCGTGGCAATCCGCCCCCCTCCGCGACCTCTGCGCCTCTGCGCGAGATCCAGAGCCGAGATCGGCTAGCGGATGTCGTGCTTCTTGAGGAGCCTCGAGATGCTCTTGCGGTCCATGTCAGCGGCGCGTGCGGCGCGGCTGATGTTGCCGTCGTGGCGCTCGATGAGGTCGACCAGGTACTGGCGCTCGAAGGCCTCGATGATCTTGTCCTTGGCGTCCTTGAAGGGCATGTCCGACATCGCAGCAGGGTCTACCCCGAGATCGGCGGGGGCCGCGGAGGAGCTGTGAGCCGCGCTGTGGGAGGCCACCCGCAGGGCCTCGGGCAGGGTGCCCAGGGTGATGGTGGCGCCGTCGCAGAAGGGCAAGGCCCGCTCCACCACGTTGCGCAGCTCGCGGACGTTGCCCGGCCAGTGGTAGGCCCCGAACAGCTCGAGCACCTCGCGGCTGAGGTCCTTCACGCCGGTGTTGTGAGCACAGTGGCGCAGGATGTGGTTGACCAGCAGGGTGAGGTCCTCGAGGCGCTGGCGCAGGGGCGGAAGCCGCAGCTCCACCACCGCCAGGCGGTAGTAGAGGTCCTCGCGGAAGCGCCCGGCCGCAACCTCGTCGCGCAGGTTGCGGTTGGTGGCACAGACCACACGCACATCGACCTGTCGGGTCTGGCCCGAGCCCACCCGGCGCACCTCGCGCTGCTCGAGCACCCGCAGCAACTTGGGCTGCAGCTCGAGGGGCAGCTCTCCGATCTCGTCCAGGAAGACGGTGCCCTTGTCGGCCATCTCGAACACGCCGGGCCGGCTGGCCACGGCGCCCGTGAAGGCACCGCGCTCGTGGCCGAACAGCTCGCTCTCGACCAGGGACTCCGAGACCGCACCGCAGTCGAAGACCACGAAGGGCTTCTTGGAACGCTTGGAGCGGTTGTGGACCGCGCGGCTGACCAACTCCTTGCCGGTGCCGGTCTCGCCGGTGACCATGCAGGTGAGCTCGGTAGGGGCGACGCGGGCGAGGAGGCCGAACAGCTCGCGCATGGACAGTGAGCCACCCACCATGTTCTCGAAGAAGGGTTCTTCGGAGGGCAGGACGTCGATGACTTCGTCGGCTGGGGCGAAGACCAGCTCGGTCTGGCCGACGCGGAAGCGGGTGTCGGGGCTGAGGTAGACCTCGCGCACCTTGACCGGCCCCACGTAGGTGCCGTTGGTGGAGCTCAGATCCCGCAGCACCACGCCATCGGAGACGCGCACCACCTCGGCGTGGCGGCGGGAGACGGTGGTGTCACTGAGGGCGATGTCGTTGCCAGACCGGGACCCGATGCGCACCAGATCGCCATCGACCAGCCAGGACTTGCCCTTGTCCTCTCCCGCCACGCAGGTGAGCCGCCCACGCCGGATGTGGATCTGGCGCGCGCCACCGCTGCCGAGTGTAGTGGTGATCTCGACCATGTTCTCTCCTACGCTCCGGGTGCCGCGAGGTGCTCTGCGAGGGGACCCTCGTGGCACCTAACCCACTCCCGAGCCCCAAACGCGCGGATCAGCCACCATCCCCATCGAGGGCGTCGAGGCTGAGGTCGTTCCGCTTCATCAGGCGCTGGATGCTCTTGCGATCGATCCCCGCGGTGCGGGCCGCCTGCGAGATGTTGCCGTCGTGGGCCTCGAGCAGCTTGATGATGTACTCGGTCTCGAAGTGCTCGAGCCAGGCTCGCTTGGCCGCCTTGTAGGGCAGGTCCACCCGAACGGCGGGGCCGCCGGTTCCAGCCAGGGCAGCCCCGACCGATGCGGAGGCCGCAGAATGCAGGGGGACCTCCGGCAGGGCGCTGCGCACGAAGTGTGGCAGGTCATCGGCCTGGACCACGGGGCCCTCGGCCAAGCCAACCACGTACTTGCAGCAGTTGAGCAGCTCGCGGACGTTGCCCGGCCAGGTGTAGGACATCAGCAGATCCCGGACCTCGGGGGCGAAGCGAAGCTCGCCGCGGCCGCTGCGCTTGCGCTCCCGAGCCACGAAGTGATCCAGCAGGATGGGGATGTCGTCGGGGCGATCACGCAGGGGTGGCAGCACCACCCGTACCACGTTGAGCCGGTGGAATAGATCCTCGCGGAAGCGGCCCTGGCGGACGGCCTCCTCGAGATCGCGGTTGGTAGCAGCCACGACCCGCAGATCGGAGCTGAGCAGCTTGTTGCCGCCGACGCGCCGGTACTCCCGTTCCTGGAGCAGCCGCAGCAGCTTGACCTGCACACCCCCGTCGAGCTCGCCCACCTCGTCGAGGAAGAAGGTACCACCGTCGGCTTCGGCCACCAGACCGGCCCGCGCCGAGGAGGCGCCGGTGAAGGCACCTCGCTCGTGCCCGAACAGCTCCGACTCCATCAGGTTGGACGGGATGGCACCGCAGTCCACAGGCACGAAGTTGTGGGTCGAGCGGGTGCTGGCCCGGTGCAGGGCGCGGGCCACCACTTCCTTGCCGGTGCCGCTCTCTCCCGTGATCAGCACGCCCAGATCCGTCGGGGCGACGCGCCGGACCATCTCGATGATCCGGCGGATGGACGCGGACTCGCCCACGATGCCCAGGTTGTCCTGCTGGCCGGTGAGCTCCTGCATCAGGCGCCGGTTCTCGTCCTGCAGCCGCGCCTGGGTCAGAGCCCGCTCCACCACCACCAGCAGCTGCTGGTGGGTGAACGGCTTGGGCACGTAGTCGTAGGCTCCCCGCCGGATGGCATCGACGGCCGTCTGGACCGTGGCGTAGGCGGTGATCAGGAGCACCGGCACGTGGGGGTAGAGGTCGACGCTGCGCTCGAGCACCTGCATCCCGTCGATGTCGGGCATCATAAGGTCGGTGATGACCAGATCGGGCTGCTGCCGGGTGAGGGCCACCAGGGCCTCCTCGCCGGAGCCAGCAAGGATCACCCGGTGCCCGTGGCGGGTGAGGAGGCGGCGTAGGGTGTCGAGGAGATCGGGCTCGTCATCGACGCAGAGGATCAAGGCGTTGCTCATGGCTCGTCCGATTCGGAAGGGGGAGGCGGGCTGG
>CAZHIK010000457.1:0-7408 GCA_964532635.1 uncultured Enterobacterales bacterium | reverse complement strand
GAGGTGGCGAACTGGGTGGCTGCGACGGTGGACAGGGCCACCAGGGCCACGAGCCCGATCACGGTGAGCAGCACGAACACTCCCACCAGGGTCTCGGCGCGGGACTCGGCGACCTTCATGGGGACACTCCGGGGTGGGGCTTCAGCGTGCCGGAGTCCAGCACGAGCTGCCGCCCCTCGAGGGTACAGGCAAAGGCTTCGCTGTGGGTGATCACCAGCACCGCGCAGCCTTGCTGGGACAGCGCGGCGATCATCGCCCGGACCACGTCCTGGGCGTCGGCGTCCTGGAACAGCTGGGGGTCCAGCAAGACCGCCAGCTCGGGCTCCTGGAGGAGCAGGCGGCAGATGGCCGCCAGGCGAGCGAGCCCTGGAGAGAGGCTCGAGGGACGCAGGCTGGCCAGCTCGGCCAGCTCCCAGCGCTCGAGCATGGCGTCGACACGGGCGTAGACATCGGCCTCGGAGAGCCGGCCTCGGTAGTGCAGCGGCAGGGCGAGGTTCCCCCGGACGGAGAGGTTGGACAGCAGCGCTACGCGGTCCAGGAGCACCCCGCAGCGCCCGCGCAGCTGGCGGCGCTGGCTGGCATCGAGCTGGGCCAGGTCCTGGCCGAACAGCCGCACGGTGCCGGCCTCGGCGGTCCGGATCCCAAGCGCCACCCAGGCCAGCATGTCCTTGCCGCTGCCTTCGGGGCCGTAGACGATGGTGGGCGCCCCGGCCTCGAGCTGCAGGTCGATCCCCTGGGAGCCGCTTCGCCGGGAAGCGTGCAGGACCACCTGGTTCAGCTCGAGCACCGCCATGATCAGAACCTGTAGAAGAGGGTGATGCTCACCAGGATGTCCACCACGAAGCAGGCCACCAGGCAGCGGGCCACCACGGACCTCGAGGCCTGGGGAACCTCGGTGATGACCCCCTTGACCTCGAAGGCGCTCCAGGCGCTGGTGCCGGCGATGATGATGCCGAACAGGACGGCCTTGAGCACACCGCCCAGCACCGATCCGAGCGATATCTCCGAGCCCAGGATGGTCAGGTAGGCCAGCAGTGGTTTGTCGACGGCCAGGCTCGCCACACCGAAGCCCCCGAGCATGGCCACCAGGTCGAACAGCACCACCAGGCCCACCATGGCGATGGGGACGCCCAGCAGGCGGGGGACGGCCAGGTAGCGCACGGGATCGATGCCCATGCTCTCGAGGAGCACCATCTCGCCCATGACCTTCATGTTGCCCAACTCCACCACGATGGCGGTGCCCGACCGCCCCAGCACCACCAAGGCCACCACGAGGGGACCCAGCTCCCGCAGCACCACCACCTCCATGACGGTGCCCAGCAGTTGATCGCCACTGGCGCCGGACATGAAGCCCAGGGTCTGCAGGTTGATCAGTGCTCCGGCCAGCAGGGCCACCAGCGCCACCAGCGGGACCGCTTCGACGCCGGAGTAGCGCACCTGTCGCAGGGTCTCGCGCCACACCACCCGCGCTCCGTCCCCCGGAGCCAGCAGCACGGTGATCGTGTGAACCAGGAACGCCCACAGGGCCCCCAGGACGTGGAGGCGCCGAAGGGTGGCCTGTCCGATGGTGGTGGCGATCCGCAGCATCCCTGACCAGGTATCGCAGGATAGCGGGTGGCGCCGTGGGGTCACTCGCGCTTCGAATACCGCATGGGAACGTCAGTAGAATCCGCCGACCTGCTCCGCCCCTCCCACGGCAGCTCCGAGCTCGCCGGTCAGGCGCCAGATCAGCTCGCCGCGGTCATCGAACCAGCTGATGCGGCCCAGGGTGCCCGCGGCCACCAGGGTGGTTCCGTCCAGGGCGCGGTGGGCCGAGCCCATGGTGTCGGGGGACGCGCAGTCGGGGGCGCGTCCCACCCAGGAGGTCTCGGCCGTGCCGTGCTCGAGGTCCAGGAAGACCTCGGTGGCCTCGCCGCAGGTCTCGTCCTCCCGCTCCAGGCGTTGGTTGTAGACCAGCACCCGGTGGTCGAGGGCCTGGACGCTGTGGGGCACCGCCACTGCCGGGCCCTGCTCCAGGTGGATCTCGAGGGTGCTGGCGTCACCGCCGAGGATCCATGCGGTCTCCAGGGTGCTCCGCTCCAGAGCCACGACGACTCCGGCGTAGGTGAGGGACATCAACAGCCGATCGGTGTTGGGATCGTAGGTCAGTCCGGTGCCGTGGGTCCAGTCCATCGCGCCGTCGTCGTGGTTGGCGGCGATG
Source organism: uncultured Enterobacterales bacterium (assembly GCA_964532635.1). Lineage (GTDB taxonomy): Bacteria > Myxococcota_A > UBA796 > UBA796 > JAFGLY01 > CALDOK01. Next base: position 5,208 of record CAZHIK010000457.1, on the reverse strand, counting down.
GTGGAGATCGTGCGCTCGAGATCGTCCCACAGTGCTTCTCGCGCGGTCCAGACCACCTCCTGGCTCCCGTCGGGCTGCAGCTCGATCAGGGTGTCGCTGGTCATGGACAGCACCTGGCCATCGATGTAGGCGTCGTAGACCTCTCGCCCCAGCACCATGACGCTGCCATCGGGCACCAGGGCGAAGTCGTTGTGGCCGCTGGGGATGGTGCGCTCGGAGCGGGTCTGACCGTCCAGGCCCACCTCGATCAGCCGCGCGTCGTTGAGGTGACCGTGGGGCGTGTCCAGCAGCAGCAGGCTCTGACCCCCGGGCGCCATCGCGGCGTAGAAGAAGTAGCCACCCTCCTGCAGCCACCAGCAGTAGCGACCCTGGCTGTCCACCAGGGTGGGGATGGAGCTCTCGGAGGGTCCGAAGGGCGCCAGGGCCCAGCCTTGGGGCTCCTGGACGCTGTGGTCGGGGTCCCGGCTCATCACCGGCAGCTCGGGCGGGGGCGAGGGTGTGGTCATGGTGACGGTGTCCGAGCAGCGGCGCACGCCGTCGGCCTCGCTGATCAGCCGCACCTGGACCTCGGCGTCGGCCGGGCTGCCCACCAGCAGGGTCTCGTGTTCGGTGTCGACCTGCTCGGACAGGGGCGTCTGCCAGGTGGCGTCGCCGGCCGAGAAGATCACCTGGCCCTGGGAAGGCTGCGGGGTGGACCAGCGGGCGTGGAAGACGGTGGGGACCTCTGCGGGCTCGATCTCCACCGACAGGAAGTGATCCGGAGCCAGCAGACAGCCGTCGTCGGGCACCAGGCCCGTGTCGAGCTGGGGATCGTCCCTGCAGCCCAGCAGGGTGGTCGCGACGATGGCGAGGGGAAGGTGTCTGTTCACGGGGAGGCACCCGCCTTGCGCGCGCGGTGGCGCCGGATGGTGCTGAACGCCGCGGCGCCGGCCACGCCGAAGCCCAGGGCCCAGACGAACAGCACGAAGCCGAGGGAGCCCAGGCTGTCGTGGGGGGTCTCGCCCACCGCCAGCACCCGGTAGCCGTCGTCGCAGACGATCCCCAGGGTGTCGCAGAAGCTGCCGTAGCCGTCGATGGGGATCTCCTCGCCGTCCACCACCACCGTGCCCTCGTCGTGCAGCCGGAAGCCGCCCGCGGGGCGGGTCAGGACGCCTGTGTAGTCCTGGGGCTGGGTCACGTAGTCCAGCAGCGCGTCGCTGGCCTCGATCTCGAACTCCTCGTCCTGGAGCCACTCGGCGAGCTCCGAAATCAGGGGGTGGTGGCTGGCGGGGACCACGACCACCAGGCTGCCGCCGGTCTCACTGAACTGGAACGCCACGGTGTCCAGGTCGCGGGAGAGGAACAGGTAGTCCCAGGTGACCAGGGTCTCGGGATCGGGGACGCCGCGCACGGTGGCCCAGCGGCCCCGGGCCGCGTCGAGCACTTCGCCGGCCGCCACGGGCCTGGGCTCGCTGTCCCAGGGGTGGATCAGGTCCAGCAGGCCTGGGATGGACAGCAGCAGCCCCACCACGGCGAAGGCCGAGGCCGCCGCCAGCTGGACGGCCAGCGAGGCGCGCTTGCGGGGTGGGGGCGGCGGTGGGGTCACGGGGATCCGGGGCTGCAGGCTCCGGTAACCCAGCCCGCGGGAGGTCAGCGGAACACGGCCCAGATCTCGTCGCCGGCCAGGTCGGTGCACTGCACGTCGCCCTGCCACTGCAGGTTTGCGATGGCCATGGCGGTGTAGTCGCTGCCGTCGATGGTGACGGTGTCCGAGCTGTACGGGGCCACCTCGACGGCGCTGTCGCCCTCGAAGGCCCAGGAGAAGTGACCCTCAGTGCCGCACTCGCTCTCGATGGTGCCGATCATCTCCCCGGAGCCGACGCTCAGACCGGGCACGTCGCCGTCTCCGAGGGCCGGGCCCCAGGTGCCGGACTCCAGGGCGGCCACCAGGCGGAGCCGAAGGCCTGCACGCTGCGGTAGGTCAGGCTGACGCTCTCACCGACCTCGACGTCCAGCGCCGGGGTCTCCGAGACGCCGTCGGGGGCTTCCACGCCGTAGCCAACGCTCCAGGTGACACCCTCGGCGTCCTCGATGACGAGCACCCGGTCGATGGTCCAGTAGCACTCCATGTGGGTCTCGGGCATCGCGCCTGCCTCGTCGGAGATCACGACGCCTTCGACCTCGAAGAGCAGGTTGTCGCCGTCGTACTCGTACAGGTTCGCGGGCAGGTCGCCGGCCAGGCAGGCCGTGGCGTACCCGCGCTCGGGATCGGGCTCGACCAGGTCGCAGGCGAGCAGGGCCAGGAGGGGTAGCAGGGACAGGGTGCGCATGGTTCACTCCGGTGCGGGTCTCGGCACCACCGTTTCGCAAGGGCTGTGCCAGCCGATATTCGGCGTTCGAGCGATGCTGGGAAGCCTGGCGCTCGTTCGAACCCTGATCTCGATGTCAGCGTTTCGCCGCTTCGGCGGCGCCGTCTGCCAGTGCCCCCACCCGCGTCGCCTTCTCCCAGGGCATCTGCCGTAGAGTGACGATCCGGGCCCAGGTGCGGAAGAACACCGCCAGCAGGAAGAAGGGCCAGGCCAGCCTCCAGAGCGGGGTCCAGGCCGCGGTGCGCACCGGCTTGCGGTCCACCAGGAAGCAGAGGAAGGCCAGCACCGTGTCGAGCCACAGGTAGCTGAGCAGGAAGCCCAGCACGGCCTCGAAGCTGGTCCACTCCACCACCCGCACCACAGCCGGCAGGCTGGCGATGAACAGCGGGAAGATCAGCAGGTGCAGCAGCAGCAGGTTGGGCATGCCGAACCAGCCCAGGCTGTCGGCCCGCCAGAATGCGCGGCGGTGCTTCCAGATGCACCCCAGGTAGCCGTGCATCCAGCGGGAGCGTTGGCGCAGCAGGCCCATCAGGGTCTCTGGGGCCTCTGTGAGCGCCCGGGCCCGGGGCTCGTAGACCACGCGCCGCCCGGACTCGAGCAGGCTGAGGGTGAGGTCGGTGTCCTCGGTGCGGGTGTCGCCGGACCAGCCGCCCACCGCGCGCAGGGCCTCGGCGCGGAAGGCCGCAGCCGCTCCGGGGATGGTGGTGATGCAGCCGATGGTGGCCTGGGCCCGGCGGGTGAGGTTCAGGCCCAGCACGTACTCCACGCTCTGCCAGCTGGTGAGCCAGCCGTTGCGGTTGCCCACCTCGAGGTTGCTGGAGCAGGCATCCGCGCCGGTGCACAGGGGCACCACCAGGCGCCTCAGGCTGTCGCGCACCAGCACGGTGTCGGCGTCCAGCGAAGCGATCAGGTCGGTCTCCACCACCGCGAGACCAGCGTTCAGCGCGGCGGCCTTGCCCGCGTTGGCCGGCTGGCGGATCAGCTCGATCCGGGGATCGGCGGTGGCCAGGGCCTCCACCCTGGCGGCGGTGCCGTCGAGGCTGCCGTCGTCGATGACGATGATCCGGAGATCGGGGTAGTCGCTGGCCGCGGCGCTCAGGACCGTGCCCTCGATGACCCTCTCCTCGTTGTAGGCGGGGATCAGCACCGTGAGGGGGGGGCAGGGCAGGCCGTCGGGCAACCCCTCGGGTTGGTGGGCTCGCCAGCGCCGCCACACGTCCCAGGTCGCGCAGCAGATCAGCAGCAGCAGGCGAAGCCCCAGCACGGCTCCGCAAGCGGCCAGCAGGCCGTCGATGACGGCCTGGTACAGGTTCATGGGCAGCTCGTGGACTCGCAGGCGGCCAGGTCGTCGGCTTCGGCGCAGTGCTCCTGCAGGCAGGCCAGGTGCTCGGCGTCACCGGTCACGATCAGCTCGATGCTGCCGGCGGGCATGGTGGGGGTGTGCTCGCAGCAGGTCCAGCCGGCGTCCTCGCCGCCCAGGGCGTTGGCCGCGATGCGGGCGACGGGCTTGTCGTGGTTGTGCTGGCAGCGGGCCAGGCTCTGCTCGGCGGGGCCGGGCGACACGCCGGGGGCGCCCGCCTCGACCTGGGTGCCGAAGGGCGCGAGCGCGGCCTGCAGGGCCTCGACGGCCTTGGTGGTGGCCTCGGCCAGCTCCGAGGCCTTGGCGCCACCGCTGAGGGCGCGCACCGTCAGCTTCTCGGGAGGCACACGCTGGGCCTCGAAGCGTCCGTAGAACTCGGGGGGCCAGCTGGCCAGAGGACCGTCGAGCAGGAAGCCGAACTCCTTGCAGCCGGGGCGCTCGGACTCGCAGGGCTCGATCTTGCGGTCCCACACGCCCACGATCACGTCCTGGATCTCCTTGTCCACGTCGCTCGAGATGAAGAAGGGCTCGTCGAAGTTGCCCGGGAAGCGGGTGGCGATGGCCAGGTCCAGCTCTTCGCCTTCGGGCGTGATCAGGGTGACACCGACGAACAGCGGCTCATCACGGGTGACGTCCACCGTGCCCCAGCCCGCTGGGGTGTAGTCCACGTGGGCTTCGAGGAAGAACAGCCCCTGCTCCTGGTCCCAGCGCACCTTCTGGGGCACCAGCGCGATCTTCGCCTCGCGCTCCGGACAGCGGGCCTCGAAGCAGGCGTCGGCGGACTCGGCGTCGGCGCAGGCGGCCTCGAAGCACTCCTTGGCCTGGGCCGTGGTGAGGCTCGCAGCGAAGTCGGCGTCGGGCGCGGGCGCTTCGGTCGGCGTGGAGCAGGCGGCGAGCAGCAGGGCGGTGAGGAGCATGGTGCCTCCAGTGAAGTCCGCGGGGCGGCGCGGGAGCCTGGCCTATCACGCTGGGGGCGTGCGGGGCTTTGGGCTATGGCCAGCGGGTCCCCTGGACCGGAGCCCAGCATCCCTCCTTCCCTCCCACCCCCCGACCGCGGAGCCGAGGACGCCTTCCTCGACCAGTGGCAGACCTCCGACGACCTCGACGGCCTCGCGGCCTGCGTCAGCGCCGCGCTCGAGGCCGGCCGGCCGCAGCTGGCTGGGCGGCTGGTGGGCCTGCTCGAGGGCCGGGTGGAGATCGAGCCGGGCCCGGCCCTCGAGCGCGCCCGCAACGCGGCGCGCCTCCTGGTGGTCGCGCGCCCCGAAGCGGTGGCCGCGCTGGCCGAAGACCTCGACCGCGCCTGGCTCGAGGCTCGCCGCGCTCACCTGCGCTGGGTGCGCTCCCGCCTGCGGGCCCGGTCGGAGAAGTCGTCTCGCGTGTTCATGGACCCCGGCCCCCGCCGCCGCGAGTCGCGCTTCGTGAACCGCAAGCGGCGGGGCTGAGTGCCCGCTGGGGCCTTCGAATGGGGACCTATGCCCCCTGAACCTGATCGATCGCGGA
>CAZHIK010000456.1:0-7429 GCA_964532635.1 uncultured Enterobacterales bacterium | reverse complement strand
CCGGCAGGGAAGAGATCGGTCGCCGGGATGGGGCGCTGGCCCCCGAGCTGCTCGGGGGCGGCGTACTCCGGGGTGCCGATGAAGGTGCCCGCCTGGGTGAGGCCCGCGCCGATGGGGGCGTTGACCTTGGCGATGCCAAAGTCCGCCACCCGCACCCAGGGGATCGTGGCGGCGTGGCACTGCGCGGCCAACAACACGTTGGCGGGCTTGAGGTCCCTGTGCACAACCCCGGAGGCGTGGGCCATGGACAGGGCCTTGAGCACCTGCCACAGCACGCTGCACGCTGCGGTGGCGGGCATGGGACCCACCCGCAGCACGTGCTGCTGCAGGGTGCCACCGGCCTCGAACAGGGTGACCAGGTAGGGGGGCTGACCCGTGCGCTGCACGAAGCCCCGGCTGCGCACGATGTGGTCGTGGTCCAGGTCCTGCAGGAGCTGGGCTTCGTTGGCCAGCCGACGCAGGAAGGTGCCGCTGGCGCGCTCCTCGAACAGCACCTTGATGGCCAGCAGCGGCTCCACCGGATGCCCGCCCGAGTCGGTGGCCCGGGCCAGGTAGGTCAGCCCAGCGCCACCCAGCGCCAGCACGCGCTCCACCCGGTAGTGGCGATCGATGAGATCACCGGGCCCCAGGATGCGCCCCCAGCCCTTGTTGGGACGAGGCCTCCCGCAGCCCATGTTGGGGCACTGGGTGGGGGAGCCCTGGAATGTGTTCAGACAGCTTGGGCAGTAGAAGGTGGCCATGGGAAAAAGCTATCCAGTTGGGGACCGTGCGGGAGCACGGAAAGTGCTCCACTGCGTTCGGTCGGGACAGCTACTGGGCGTCCAGCCAGGCCTCGAGGTTCTCGCTGTGGGTCTGCATGCCGTTGATGACCATGGTCATCACCGTGTCCTCGGGTACGCTGTCCTGCTCGTGGACGAGCCAGGTGGTCTGGACGCGGTAGTGGCCGTCGCCCCAGGGCAGGAAGGCGTCCAGGTAGAACTGCTCCTCGATGGCGAGCCAGGAGAAGTTGACCTCGGGTGGGCTGGGCAGCCAGGCCCGGTGCACCATGGTCAGACCCGCGTCGCTGTCCAACCACAGGTACTGGTTGCGGGTGTGGTTGACCGACTCCACGCCCAGGATGAAGTGGGCGGTGTAGTCCTCGGTGAGCTCGAGCCGATCACAGCTGCGGTCCAGGAAGCAGTCCAGGTCGCTGATGTAGTCCACCTGGTAGTCGCTGTAGGCGTCGGGGTGGATGGACTCCTGGTCCACCGCCACCATGGCGGTGGTGGCGTCGGCCACCGGATGGGCACTCTCCGAGCCGACCACCACACCGATCATGCCGTCGGTGCTGCGGTCTTCGCTGTCCAAGGCGTCCACGGCGTGGTCGTCCAGCGGGCCTACCTGGTAGCCCTCGCGGGTCTCGGCCTCGAACTCCGCCAGCCAGTCCTCGAGCCAAGCGAGGTCCTCGAGCAGCTGGGTGGGATCGTCGTCGGGGTGGTGGGCGAACAGCTCGCGGCAGAGCTGATCCAGATCGGGCCTGTCCTCCACCTCGGGCACCTCTGGCGGAGCTGGGCAAGCGGTCAGCAGCAGAGCAGCGATGGGGGCGAGCTGGCGCATGGGTGGTCCCTCTGGACGGGACCGGAGCTTAGCGCGTCACCACCCCAGCCGCGTGGCGATCCATCGCGCCGGTATGACGATGCCCAGGGAATCGCTGCGCTCGCCGTCGCCGTGGCCCACCAGCATCCCGGCCACGCGGCCCTGGCTGTCCAGCAGTGGGGCTCCCACCTGCCCCCCGAGATCGAAGCCGCTGGCAAAGCGCACGCTGTAGCCTTGCTCCCAGGCGGTGACGACCTGGCAGGCCCGCAGGGACTCCTCGGCCGCACCGACACCGGCGGGCGCACCGGGGAGCCAGAGCTGCTGCCCGCTGGCTACCGGATCGGTCCGGAGCAGGAGGGCGGAGAGGGAGTGGCCTGGGAGCAGCTCGAGGGCGAGGACGTCGTGGGAGGCGTCGGGTGGCCCGGCGGTCCCGTGCAGCACCGCTCGTGTGCCGCTCGGGGGGCGCAGCATGGCCCCGCGGGCGCGCATCGCGCCATCGAGCAGATCGAAGAACAGGGCGTCGCCCACCAGGGCGGGCAGCATCTGGGGATTGACCGTGTGGGCCAACCCCCCAGGTGGCCCGAACAGGCCCGCGGCGGTGATGATCAATGGATCGCCTGTGCCAGTTGGCTGCAGCACGAAGGCTCGCCCGGTGGTGACCTGCTCATCCTCCACCGCGATCACCGGCCGCAGCGTCACGGGGGAGTCCACCATCGGGGGTCGTTCTTCGACCGCGGCCACCGATGGGGTGCGGGGCTGGTGTGCGGCTGGCTCTGGGGTGGTGGGCTCGCGCTTGATCCAGACGCGCTGACCGGTGAGCTGCTGACCAAAGACGAGATCTCGTCCGTCCAGCTGGCTGCCCCCCACCACCAGCAGGTCCATGGTGGAGAGCATGCCCGGCCGCTGCCACCAGCGCTCGATCCAGGGAGGGCCCGGGTAGAGGAAGACCAGGTGGCTGCCCGCCCAGGCGCCCTGGATGACGTCCACCCGACCGGAGCGCACCCAGGTCATGCTGCCCTACCAGAGCCCATCGGAGACGCTGTCGATGTTCAGGGTGAACGCGCCCTCGCTCCGGCCTATGAGGCGGCCGGACCACCCGCTGGGGACCGGGGCCCAGTCGGGATCCACGCGCTCGCCCACCGGCTGGGCCTCGAGCCAGGCCTGGACACCGCTGAGGGGGTCATGCTCGGCATCGAGCCAGGACATGCCACCCACGAAGGCCACCAGGGTGACCGCCAGGCCCCACAGCCCGAAGATCCGCCCCTCGAGCCGCGCGAGGAAGCGCGCGAATCCCGATGGCAGACCCAGCAGCAGGCCTGGGAGCAGCAAGGGCATGGCCAGCAGCACAGAGCGCGCGGGGCTGGTGAACATGCCCAAGCCCGCGCGCAGGCACAGACCTCCCAGCCACAGGACCGGCAGCAGTGCCAGCATCCCCGTGCGCAGGGCGCTGGGAGGGAGCATCGGATCGTTGCGGACCACCAGGCCCATGGTCAGGCCCGTCAGCATCAGCAGCATGGCCAGCACCACCAGCTCGTGCAGCCACAGCACCGGCTTGTCCCAGCGGGACGGGCCGTGGCCCTCGAGCACCTTCACCCGCGGTGCCTCGGCTTCGCTTGGATCGGCCTCTCCGGGGGACTTGCCGGTGGGCTCCACCAGCTCGAGGTGCTCGAGGCCGGGGCCAGCCAGCTTCCCTCCGCAGTACATGCAGCGCGTCTTGGGCCCGATGGCGCGATTCTGGAAGCTTCGGCCGCAGCTGGTACAGCGCACCGTGTCCTGGCTCATGGGCCGCTCCCGATGGAGAAGGGGGGTATTGCCGCCCCTTTACGTCTGGAGGTCCATCGGGGCAAGTCCGGCGGGAGGGGGCTGACATCGGGATCGCGATTCTCGCTCGGCGTGGGACCACCACGTTGCCCCCGTGGGTGGTCTGTGTCCACGAAAGCAGGCTTGTGAGGGTGGTGATTCGAACATGCTCGCCTGTTGGCACGCACCTTGCTTCTACCCTGGTCAATCTCGCGTCGGAGAGTCCCATGTACAAGCCCCTCGCCAGCCTCCTCGCCATCGTCGCCACCTCCGCCCTGCTCGTGGCCGACAGTGCGGGCCCCCAGTGCGCGGAGTACGAGACCTTCCAGGGCACCTACGACTTCGAGACCACCTGTGGGGGCGGGGCCAGTGGTGAGGTCACGATGCACATCGATCTCGACCACTACTTCGGCGAACCCAGCTCGGAGCAGAAGGTCTCCTCCAGCGCGGCCACCATCGACAACGTGTTCGCGGACTACGACCTGTCCGAGTGCTCCTACGATGGTGAGGGCGGCACGGGCCTGCTCCGCACCGTGGACTTCGAGATCTGGGTGCAGCCCGCCGACACAGGGGCCGAGCCCATGGGCTTCAGCTGCCTGGGGCTGAACGTGCACGACCGCAGCGCCCAGCTGCTGCCCTGTGTGCCCTTCGTTCAGGACGAAGCCAAGTGTACGGTGACCATGACCCACCGGTAGCGTCAGGGCGCCTGCGGGGGGTGATAGAGTGACGCTTCCCCCGGAGCTGGATCCCGATGACCGGCAGCCTGACCATCCTGGGCCTGGGCCCCGCCCGTCCCGAGCACATCACCCGCGAGGCCCACGAACTGCTCACGGCGCCCTCCACACCCACACGAAGGGCCTACGGATTGAGCCATGCGCGGGAGCTGTGCGCCGCCATCGCGCCTGATCTTCCCGTCCGCTCCCTGGACTACCTCTACCAGTTGCCGGGCGTGGACCGGCCCACCGCCTATGACGATCTGGCGCGTATGCTCATGCGTCGGGCCTTCGACGACGGCTTCGACGTGCTCTACCTGGTGGCCGGCAGTCCGTTGTTCTACAACGACGCGGTCCTGGTCATCCGCAAGCGCTGCGCGGATCAGGGTCGCGCCCTCCGCCTGATCCACGGCCTGAGCTTCGTGGATCTGGTCCTCGACCGTGTCTTCTGGACCGGGCACCAGGGGCTGCAGATCATCAGTGCCTGGAACCTGGCCCGAGACGGCATGGCCCTGGCCCTGGATGTGCCCGCGCTGGTTTGCCAGATCGGTGAGTTCAGTCGTGGCGGCGACGCCCTCGACGTCACCCGCAGTGTCGGCATGCTCACCGAGCTGCGGGATGCCCTGCTGCGGGTCCTGCCCGGGGAACACCCGGTCACCGTGCTGTACTCTTCGGGCCCTCCGGACTACCGCAGCCTCGCCCGCACCCTGGCCCTTCGGGAGCTCGCCGACTCCGAGGTGCCCGTCTATGCCAACCTGTGGGTGCCCGCCCTCGAGGGCCCTGCCATCGAGCGCCTCCAGGCGCCGGAGTCGCAGCGATGAGCGCCGAGCTGCCCCCCGGTCTCTTCCCGCCCAGCGTCACCAGCGATGACGGTCTGCCCGACCTCGCCGCGCGCTTGTGGCGGAGCTTCTTCGACCCGGCGTGGATGGCGATGGACGGCCGCGCTCGGCTCGAGGACCGGCTGGCTCTGGCGGTGGACGGAGCCGAGTGGGAGCGGGCTGCTGAGCTGCTGGCCGCGTTCGTGGACACCTGGCCCCTGTCGGCCTCCATCGCAGAAGCTGGCTGCGCCTGGCGGGACCAGGCCGATCTCCGGGCCCTGTGCATCATCGCGCGGACGGCGGAGGTGGTGCGTCTCGCTCTGGGCTGGGACCTGCTCGATGATGGCTGCTGGCTCGTGCCGCCAGCGTCCTGGTTGCGGAGAGGGGAGTCCGCAGGTTCGTTGCTCCCGTCGACGCTGCCCGCCAGCGTCCAGCGCGTGGCCGCCACCGAGCTCGCCGCCCAGAGGGCCCGGTTGGCGAGCGCCCTGGCCCTCGGTGAGCTGTCTGCCGTGCTGGTGGACGGAGAGCCCCCTGCCGATGCCGCTACCCAGCTGGCCCTGGGGGAGCTGCGCCTCGAGGGAAGCCACCAGGTGCTCGTGGAGCGCTACGGCCTCGCGGCTGTGCGGGTGCCTCGGGAGTGCGTGGATCGTGCTCGCCGTTGGCAGGACGAGGACCTGCTCGACACGCCGCTCCCCGGCACCCCTGGTCCGGTCTTGACCGCCCGCTGTCAGGGACGCTTCATGCCGGGACCCCACAGCGCAGTGCGAGCGGGTCGGCCACAGCGTGTGGGCTACCTGCTCTGGGACGCCCCCGTGCGGCCGGTGATGGTGGCCCCGGTGGCGGTGGCGGTGCTCCAGGTCCTCGACGGGGTGCGGGATACCACTGCGGTGGCCGAGGCCCTCGGCGGCCCCCGGGACCAGGTCCAGGCCATCCTCGACGAGCTCGTTGCCATGGGGGCCGCCACGGCTCGGTGAAAGACTTGGCGCCCCCCGGACGTAGCCAGGGTGGAGTCGAGACCATGGAACGCCGCATCCTCAACACCGTCCTCATCGTCACCCTGATCCTGGGCCTGTCTGGGCTGCACCTGGGCCTGGGCCTCTCTCTGGGCTGGATTCCCATCAGCCTCGCTGCGGCCTGCCTGTTGGGAGCGGCGTGGCACGGTCTGGGCTGGGCCACCGGGGCGGTGGTGAGGCGCCAGGGCAGCTGGTGGCCCCGGCGATCGCCGTGCCTGGGGCCTGGCGGTGGATTGGCGGACTTCGGCTGGCACCTCCGAGACCTGGCCGACTTCCTCAACGCCAACTGGATCCTGGCAGCCATGGTGTTGGGCGGCTGTACCCTGAGCTTGCCCTTGGCCCCCTTCTGCCTGCTGGCTTGGTGGCTGGGAGTGGAGCGGGGAGGTTCCTAGGCTTCGCCGAGCTTGCGTCGGGCTTCCTCGAGCTGGGCTTCGAGCTCGGCCACCCGGCTCTCGAGGTTCTCGAGGCGTTGCTGGTCACGCTGGGCGGAGCGGCGCAGGTGACGGACAAGGGCGGTGCGGGGGGCGCCGATGGGCAGGTGGGTCAGCGCGATGCGTGGCATGGAACCGCCGCTGATGCCCGGCTCCTGCTCTTCGGGGACCAGCCCCGGCTCGGGCACGTCGGTGGCCGACGCAGGCTCGGGCTCGGGCGCGTCGAGGTCTGGCAGGGGTGGTGCGTCGAACATGCTGGCCGAGGCCAGCAGGTCACCACCGACCAGGGCGCGCGCTTCGTCCTCGGTGCCGCCGATGAAGATGGTGTCGCCCCCGATGCTGGGATCGGTGTGCTCGCTGTTGAAGTCGAACAGCGAGGCCTCGCTGTGGTAGGAGCTGTGTTCCTTGACCACGGGAGCCCTGCGCCCCCCCTGGGTCCAGCGGGACTCGTGGCTGGTGAGCACGTCGCGGATTCGATCGCGCTGGGACCCTTCGAGGGTGCTGGGGTTGGTGACGAGGTTGTCCTCGTCGGGATCCGCCATGTCTGGATCGGAGACCAGACCGTCGGGCAGCCGGGGCGGCGGCGCGAGCAGGCGCATGTCGCCCGCCACCCTGGGGGTGAGCTCCACCCAGAGGTTGATCGGCAGCCGGTCCAGGAAACCGTTGCCCAGTGCGGCCAGGAAGAAGCCCTTGCGGGTACGGCCGCCGTCGGCGATCAACAGGAAGCGTGAAGCACGCACGACGTCGGCGTCGAGGCCTTCCTGCAGACCCTTGGGCGAAGCAGGGGGATCGAGCAGGACATCGGGGTGGGCCACCCGGAGCAGGCCTTTGCCGTTGCGCACCTCGAAGCGAAGACTGAATGGAGCGGAGGCGTCTCCGGTGCGCTTGATCCAGAACTGGAAGCTCGGCTGCAGGGACAGATCCACGGGTGCTCCTGCGTGATTGAATACCTCGAAGCGACCCGGTGGGTCCAGTGGGGACGTAGTCTGTGTGGCAGGAATCGGGCTCCAGAGAGCCTCGATGGGCGGCGATGATGCCTGTCGGCGCCTTTCCGGGTACGTTTGGCGGCCCCTGCTGGA
>CAZHIK010000455.1:0-7437 GCA_964532635.1 uncultured Enterobacterales bacterium | reverse complement strand
CAACGCTCTTCCAGGTAGAGCTTCAGGATGGGGTCCAGCTGATCGTAGGGCATCAGCGAGGCTTCGTCGGTCTGATCGGGGGCCAGCTCCGCCGAAGGGGGGCGCTCGATGATGTTGGCGGGGATGAGCTCCCCCGCACGGTTGTACCAACGGGCGAGTCGGAACACGTCGGTCTTGAACACGTCCGAGATGGCGGCGAGACCGCCGGCCATGTCGCCGTACAGGGTGCAGTAGCCCACCGCCAGCTCGCTCTTGTTGCCGGTGGTGAGCACCAGGTGGCCCTCCTTGTTGGAAAGGGCCATGATCAGGTTGCCCCGGGCCCTGGCCTGGAGGTTTTCCTCGGTGACGTCGAAGCTCTTGCCCTCGAAGCGCTGGGCCAGGGCCAGGTTGTAGGCCTGGTAGATCCGGTCGATCTCGAGCACCTCGAAGTGTACGCCCAGGTTCAGGGCCAGCTGGCGAGCATCGGCGAGGGAAGCCCCGGAGGAGAAGGGGCCAGGCATGGCCACCGCCGTGACATTCTCGGGCCCCAGGGCGCGGGCCGCCAGCACGCAGACCACCGCGGAGTCGATGCCCCCCGACAGCCCCAGGACCGCGGTGCGGAAGCCGCAGCGGCGGGCGTAGTCGCGCAGGCCCATGGTCAGCGCCGCGTCCAGCTCGGCCTCGAAGTCCAGAGGCGCCGGTGGGCTGGTGGCGGGGCGTTCCAGGTCCACGACGATGCTGTCGGCCTCGAAGGCCGCGCCGTGGGCGAGGGGGACGCCGGCGGCGTCCAGTGCCATCGAGCGGCCGTCGAAGAGAAGCTCGTCGTTGCCTCCAACCTGGTTCACGAAGATCAGAGGTGCATCCGCCTGGCGCGCCCGGCGGGCGAACAGTGCCTGGCGCAGCCCGGCCTTGCCGGCGTGGAAGGGCGAGGCGCTGAGGTTGAGGATCGCGTCGCAGCCGATGTGGGCCTCGAGAGGGTCCCGCTGGTAGCGGAAGCGAGGCAGCAGCTCGGTGTCGATCCACAGGTCTTCGCAGATGGTGATGCCCAGCTTGATGCCGGCCACCTCCACCGGCGTCGGATCGGTCTCGGCTTCGAAGTAGCGGGACTCGTCGAAGACGTCGTAGGTGGGGAGCAGGGTCTTGAAGCGCAGGGCGTGGACGCGGCCGTCCCAGGCCACCACCGCGGCGTTGTACAGGCCGTGCTCGGTGCGGTGGGGGGAGCCGAAGACCAGCACTGGTCCGTCGCGGGTGGTGGCCTGGGCCAGCTGCTGACAGTGCTGCTCGCATGTGGCCAGGAAGCCGTCGTAGTCGAGCAGGTCCCGGGGGGGGTAGCCGGAGATCACCATCTCGGGCAGGACCACCACCCGGGCACCGTGGCGCCGACCGGCGGCCAGGGCTTCGAGCACCAGCTGGGTGTTGCCTTCGATGTCGCCCACCACGGGGGAGACCTGGGCCATGAGCACACGCATGTGATCCTCCATGCCCGCGGCAAGGGTCGCCGCGGCTGGGTTCGAGCTATGGGCTCATAGCCTCGAGCGCGGCAGGTGGCGTCTGGAACCGGTCGTTTCCCCTCAGCAGCGTGCCCTCGGCAAGGCCCGGATCACGGTCCTGGCGGTCCTGCTGCTGCTGCCCTGCGTTCTGTTCTTCGGGGCGATCCCGGGTCCGAAGGTGGTGGCTGCGGACGACCACCTGAGCGTGCACCACCTGTACCGCACCCAGGATGGCTCAGGGGGCCAGGTGAGGAACCCCCAGCTCTCCGATCCCGCCCTGCAGTTTCGTCCGCTGCGTGACCGCGCGCGCGAGTCCTGGCAGCATGGGCAGCCGCCGCTGTGGAATCCAGACATCTTCGCTGGCGTGCCACTGCTGGCCGATGGGCTGGCCGCTGTCTGCTACCCCCCTCTGATGCTCGAGGCGCTGTTCGAGGCGGTCCCTTCGGTGGACTTCCACGAGGCCTCGAAGGCATCCAACGACTTCCGGGTCTGGCTCCACCTCGCCCTGGCCGGGGCTGGGGCCGCCCTGCTTGCCTGGTGCATGGGAGCCTCGGCCGCTGGTGGCTTGGCGGCCGGCGCGGTGGCCATGCTCAGCGCTTTTCCGGTCTGCCGGGCGCTGCATCCCCACGCCTGGGTCTACGCCTGGATTCCGTGGCTTGCTTGGGGTGTGGTGCGGGTGGCTCGGGGCAGGGGAGGGGTGTCGGCTGTTGCCCTGCCCTGGGCGGCCATGCTGCTGGCAGGCCATCCTCAGACAGCCTTCCACGGTGGCCTGTTCGCGGGCCTGCTCGGGTTGGCGGTGCTGCGGGGCCGTCGGGCCTGGGCGCTGGCTGCGTTGGGGCTGGGGGTGGGGACCCTGCTCGCGGCCCCGGCCCTGTTGCCGTTCGTCGAGCAGCTGGGACGCTCGGTCACCGTCCACGTCCGCGAGGGAAACCGCTTGCCCCTCGAGGCCCTGCTCACGCTGTTCTGGCCCGATCCCTTCGGCCACCCGGCGCGGGGTGACTGGGAGGGGGTCGGGGCTCACCTGGAGAGCAACCTGCACGTGGGGATCGTGGCCCTGGGGCTGGCGATCTACGGGCTGCGGCGGCGGGTGGGCCGGCTGTGGATGGGCGGGGCGGCTCTGGCACTGCTCGTGGCGGTCGGGGTGCCGCTGCTCTTCTTCGTTCCGGCCAATCACGCGCGGTTGGGGGGCATGGCCGGGTTGGCCATCGCGCTGGCCGCTGGGCTCGCGCTCCCCCGCCGCCGCTGGGCCTGGCTGCTGGCGGCTCTGCTCGTGGGCGAGCTGCTCTGGGCTCGGCGGGACGATCAGACCGCCCTGCCCGGCGGCTGGTTCCGTCCTGGTGTCGCTCGCTGGGCGGGGGAGCTCCAGCAGCTCCAGGGAGACGGGCGGATCTCCGGCCTGGGCTGGGCCATCCAGCCCAACACCGGGATGCCCATGGGGCTTCGGGACGTGCGCGGCTACGAGCTGCCGGTCTCCCGTGAGACCGAGCGCTTCATGGCGGCCCTCGACCCGGCGCTGCAGCGCCCGTGGTTTCCCATCTCCGCCTTGACGGACGAAAACCGTGGGTTGTAGGCCTTTTCGGCAGTGCGCTACCTCGGTGTGGTGGCCGGAGACGAGGCTGCCGAGGCCTCCGTGGCGGGCCTCGAGGAGTTGACCGGGCTCGACGCGCCGCTGCGGCTGTTCGCCTTCGAACCCGAAGCTCCCCGAGCCTGGCTGGCCTTCGCCGCCGAGCGGGCCCAGGATCAGGAGCAGGCGCTGCGCAGCATCGTGGACACCGACCGTGCCCGTCGGCGACCTCCTGTGGTCGTCTCGGGCCAGCCAGAGCCCGGCCTGGCGCAGCTGTTCGCGGCGGGTGGGGGGCACGAGATCCAGCCGGTCTCCCTCCGGGAGCCCAAGGCGGAGCGGCTGGAGATCTCCGCGTCGGTGCGGAGACCGGCGCTGCTGGTGGTCGCCGATGCCTGGTCCCCGGGTTGGCTGGCCGAAGTGAACGGGAGCGAGACCGAGATCCACCGGGTGGCCGGAACCTTTCGTGGCGTGGTGCTCCCGCCGGGGGAACACTGCGTGGTCCTCCGCTACACACCCGTCGGGTGGACCTGGGGTCTGCGGTTGGGGCTGCTGGGACTGCTGGGGTTGCTCGGGGGCGCGGTGCTGAGCTGGCGCTGGCGGGCGAGCCTGCCCGCGCCTTGACGGATCCACCGGCGAAACTTCGACGATCTTCGTCGGTTTTCGACACCCAGGTGACGATTGAAAGCCGGTTTTCGGCGAGAGTGGGCCTGGCACGGGGCTTGCCTTGGGCACTGGGGAACCTCACCCCGGAGTCATCATGTCCGCCATCCTCCTTCTCCTGGCCGCCTGTGGCAGCCCCGTTCCCTTCGATTCTCAACCCTTCGGATCTATCGAGCCGCTGGACAGCCCCTGCGGTGAGCAGCCCGTGGATGCGCTGCTGGCCCTCGAGGGTGGACGAGCCTGGGTGGGCTGTGACGGTGGGGTGTTCCGCACCAGCGATGCGGGGGGAGGCTTCGAGCCCATGCTCGCCTCACCGAGGCTCGAGGTCCACCACCTGGGCCTGGATGTTCGGGGGCGTGTGTTGCTCTGCGGTCGCGATCTGGCGGGCCCCGGGCCCGATGACCTGCTGCTACGCTTCCGGCCCCAGGGAGGCTGGACGTCCCTGCTCGCGGGGGACGACGGAGCGTGCACGGAGCTGGCGGTCCGTACCGACGGCGCCCTCGCCGTCGTTGGTGAGCACGACATGGGCCTGCAGGTCTTGCCTCCGGGATCCTCGGAGTGGCACACCGTGCAGCGCTGGTGGCTCGATCCCCACCACGGCCCTCAGCGCGTGTTCGGCCTGAGCAGTGACGGCGGCTGCTGGCATGGCCTGGGAGCCGACCTGACCTCGCCCCCAGCCTTCCTGATGCCCGCCGGCGGCGGCCGCTGCCTGCCGCTGCGGGGGGTCACCGTCGATCCCTTCCTCGTCGGCGAGCTGTGGACCCTGGCCAGCCCGGACGGCGGCGACTCCTGGGTGGCGGGCGGTCGGGATCTGGGCGACGAGCCCCACAGCAGGGCAGCCCTGTATCGCTCACCCGATGGGGGGAGCTTGTGGCGTGCCTTGGAGACGCCCCGTGGCGTGGCGTGGATCCGTGACCTGGACTTCTCCTCGAGCGGCAGCTGTGGCGTCGCAGTGGGGAGCCTCGCGCCCCTGGGGCGCGGGGGTGTGGTCCTGATCAGCCTCGACCAGGGTCGGTCCTGGCAGCGCCTGGCGGCGGATGTGCCTGAGCTGTCGGTCGTCAGCGTGCTCGAGGACGGCTTCCTGGTGGGAGGAGAGCAAGGCTTCGTGGGCAAGGGGCGCTGCGACTGATCCTGGGGCCCCGTCGTCTCACCCACCTCCGCCGTCGCTCGCCACGGTGAGCAGCTGGTAGACCTCGGCGTTCACCGTGGTCATCCGCTCGGTCAGCTCCTGGTAGACCTCGTCCTTCTCGTTCACCACCCCCCAGTTGTTGTCCTCGCCGTCCATCGAGCGGCCGCCCTCGGGTTGGTCCACCCACTCGAACCAGTGGTAGCCCACCACAAGGTGCGAGGCCTGGTGTTCCCGGGCGTAGGCCTCGAAGGCGTCCGCCCGCTCGGTCTGGGTGTCGTAGGTGGGGTAGATGGGAGGCCAGGAGTTGGGCAGCCCCGAGTCATCGGCCCGGAAGCCGAACTCGCTGATGAGGATGGGCATGTCCACCAGCTCGCTCAAGGCCGCGAAGCCGTCGGCGGGATCCACCGCCCCGCTCAGCTCCACGGAGCCATCGGCGACACCGTCCAAGAAGCGGTAGTTGTTGATGGAGATGATGTCCACGTGCTGCGCGGCGGCCTGGTAGACCTCCAGGCGCGTGAGGACCGAGACCTCGCGGTTGCCCAGGATCATGTGGTTGGGATCTTGGTCCCGGATGGCGGTGACTACGGTGGAGAAGTAGTGCTCGGCGGCCATGGTCAGGAAGGCCGAGGTGAGGGCTCGCTCGGTGTCCGAGCTGTCCTGGTCCAGGGTGTCCCAGGCGCTGGCTTCGGCCAGCATGGCGTCGCGGTCGGCGAAGTCGCTGCCCAGGGCACTGTTCACCGCGTCCACGTCTCCCAGCTGCTCGAGCAGGAAGTCCACCGCCACAGCCTTTCCAGGCGCATCGGCCTCCATCATCAGGTAGGCCTGCAGCAGGGTGTCCAGCCCCCGCCAGTCGGGACCCCACGAGATCTCGTTGTCGAGGAACCAGCCGAGGATGTTCGGCTCGTCGGCCATGGCGGCGAGCTCGACGGCCTCGGCCTCGACACTCTCTGGCCAGGCGGGATCGAACCAGTCCGAGCGGGTGCCGTCGAGCCAGTCGTAGCCGGCGATGTAGAGGATCGGTGTGGCTGCGATGTGCGGCAGGGTCAGCTCGTGGGAGGACCAGGCTCCGGTAGTGTTGAAGCCCCAGCTCTTCAAGCGCAGGGCTGTGGCCTCGGCCCAGGCCTCGTCGCTGTCATAGGCCGCGTCCACGGCCTCTGCGTAGAGCTGCTCGCCGCTGATCGCGTCGGTGTCGCCGTTGGGGTTCACGGTGTTGACGCCAAGGGACCAGCCAGGGTGGCCGTCGGGGGTGATGATCCACCAGCGCTCGCAGAGCTTCTCGGTGCGGAAGAACCCGGTGGCGTCCAGGCTCACCCGCTCGTCACCACCCCATGCGTCCAGGCTCTGTTCCCCCTCGGGAGCCCGGCAGGGATCGTCCGGAGGTGCACTGTCATCGCTGTCGCCAGGATCCGGGCTGCAGCCCAGCGAGACGGTGACGAGCAGGGTGTAGCGCATGGGGCCTCGCGGCGTGGGGGAGCGGGATAGGAAGCTACCATGGAGTGCTCCAAGGTCTCGCACGGAATCCTCGGTCTGGCCCTGCTGGTGGGGTGTCGCCATCAGCCCCTGCCCGCCGACGGGCCGGGCCTCGAGCTGGTGCCCATCGAGCTGCGTCACGTCACGGCGCTGCCGGCCGATCAGCCCTTCGACATGGTGCTCGACGACAACCCCAGCGGCGAGCGCTTCCTGCGGGCCCGCTCCCTGCCTGTGGAGCCGAGCTCCCCGTGGCTGCCTCACCTCGAGGCCCGGATGCGGGCCACCCTCGAGCGCGAGCAGGGCGTGGGCCTGGCCGCCCCGCAGATCGGCCTCGGCCGGCGGGTGATCCTTGTCCAGCGCCAGGACAAAGCCGAAGATCCATCCCAGGGTCCCGTGGAGCTGTACCTCAATCCCAGCATCCTCGAGAAGGGGCTGGTGGCCGAGTCGGGCTGGGAGGGCTGCCTGTCGGTGCCTGCGGGCTTCGGTCAGGTGCTGCGTCCCGACGGCGTGCGGATCGCCTACGACCTCCCTGGAGGCGAGCACTACGACGAGTGGATCTACGGCTGGACCGCTCGCATCGTTCAGCACGAGATCGACTACCTCGACGGCGTGCTCTTCCAAGACTACGTGCAGGGAACACTGATGCCCGAGGAAGAGTACCGGGCCATGCGCACGGCCGAGCGCGAGCAGCCCGAATCCCTTGCCAACCCCGACACCGGAACAGAGTGATGCCCCGTCGCCGCACCATGAAGCCAGGCGATCCCTTCCTCAAGTGGGCCGGGGGCAAGCGCAAGGTCGTGCCCCACCTGCGACAGCTGGTGCCCGAGCGCTTCGGTCGGTACCACGAGCCCTTCGTCGGGGGCGGTGCCCTGTTCTTCGATCTGGCGGCGAGCGCCGAGCGCCCCTACCAGGGCGTGGTGCTGGGCGACGGCAACCAGCGCCTGATGCGCTGCTACCGGGCCGTCCGCGACGATGTGGAGCAAGTCATCCGCCTGCTCGAGCTCTACTCCGTCGCCCACGACAAGGACTTCTTCTACGCCTTCCGCTCCACCGACATCGACAGCGGCACCGACTACGAGGTGGCTGCCTGGCTCATCTACCTCAACCGCACCGCCTTCGACGGGTTGTACAGGGTCAATCGGAAG
>CAZHIK010000454.1:2373-7506 GCA_964532635.1 uncultured Enterobacterales bacterium | reverse complement strand
CGATCTCGGCGTTGCGGTCGAGGAGCAGGTCCCGCGCCTCGAGCGTGGCCCCGTACCGGACCTGGAGGCCGTACCCGCCACCGGAGGACTCGCTGGGCAGCGTGTCCCGGATGGTGCAGTCCTGCAGGCTCGCCGAGGCCGCGTCGAGGACCACGCCGGCCACAGCGTTGCCTGCCACCTCGCAGCCCGACGCCTGGAGCCGGGCCTGCTCCGCCGCGTACAGCCCCACGCCCCACAGACCGCCAGGATCGAGCTGGGTGTCGCGGATGGAGCTGTCCTCCATCCGCAGCTCGGTCCCGGCGTCGGCCAGCGCGATCCCGAAGCTGGTGTTGCGGGCCACGTCGCAGTCCGTGAGGGAGACCTGGGCGGCGTCGGTCAGATCCATCCCCACGCCGTAGTGCCCAGCCTCGTCGGGGAGCGTGTCCGCGATGGTGGTCCCCACCAGGGACACGCTGGCATCGTGCACGCTCATCCCGAGGGCGGTGTTTGCTACCAGCTCGCAGCCGAGGAGGGACAGCGAGGAGCCGGAGTAGGCGTGGACGCCCGCCGGGGTGTACGCCTCGGGCCCGGCGAGGGTGTCCCGGATTGTGGTGGCATCCAGCTCCACGGTGGCCGCCGCCTCGGCGTAGATCCCCGCCCCCGCGCTGCCCTGCACCAGGCAGCCCGTGGCGCTGACAGTGGCCTGGCCTCCGGCGTAGAGGCCATAGCTCCAGGAGCTCTCCGTGGGCAGCGTGTCGCGGATCTCGCAGTCCTCCAGCGCGACGCGGCTGCCGGCGTCGTGGGTGAACACCCCGTAGCCTTTGTTGTCCGCCAGCGTGCATCCGCGGGCCTCCACGCTGGCGCCCTCGAGGACCATGAGCGCGCAGCTGGTCTCCACGCTCGGGGGATCCGCTGTGCCTCGCACCATCGTGTCCTCGAGGACGACCGACGATCCCGACCCCAGGGCCCAGACTCCCGCGAAGCTGTGCCCCTCGAGCAGGCAGTCCACGACCTCGACTCCGGCGGAGTCCCACGCGACGATCCCCAGGCCCAGCTGCCCAGTGGAGTCCAGCTGCGTGTCGGACACCGTCGAGCGCTCGAGCCGGACGACGGTTCCGGAATCGATGGCGTAGACGCTGACGATGGAGTTGTCCTCGAGCAGGCAGTCGCTGGCCTCGATCGTCGCTCCAGCCACGGCGCAGAGGCCGTACCCCATGCTGCCGTCGTTGTACGGCTGGATCCCGCGGATGGTGGAGTCCCGGAGGATGACGCAGGTGCCGCCATCCAGGGCGTAGACGCCGGTCCCCTGGTTGCCCTCGAACCGGCAGCCCTCGGCCTCCACCACGGTCGGCAGCATGCCCTCCTGCCTGGCGAAGAGGCTGTCGTCCGAGGCACCCAGCACCTCGACGTCCTGCAGCGCCAGCCGCCCGCTGCCCACGGTGATCCCAAAGCTGGTGGCCCCCTGGATGCACAGCCCCGAAACCCGGGCCTCCGCGTCCCCCAGCAGCGCCTCGACGCCCGGCTCTCCATCGCCCAGGCTGCTCGGGATCAGCGTCACCAGCTGCCGGCAGCGCCCCGCCAGGATTACGTCGGCGTGGGCCGCGTCGATCCAGAGCGCCTCGGCGTAGTCCCCCGCCGCCACCGCCACCAGCCCGCCTCCCTGCGAGCCCGCCAGGTCCAGCCCGGCCTGAATGCCCCGCAGGGGAGCCCCGGCACTGCCGTCGCCGCCCTCGCTCGCCGTGGCATCCACGTACACGGTGGCTTCGTCCACTGGCAGCTCGCCCCAGGTGCCGGTGCCGCAGACCTCGGGCACGCAGCTGCCGTCGTCGTCCAGCAAGCCGGGGCCGCAGGGGGGCTGGGGTGTGGTGCTGTCATGCGACGGCTCACCGCAGGCGATGAGCAGGCAGAGGCCGAGGATGCTGCCGCGGGCTTGCATGAAACCGAGGTGGGAAGGGGGGATCAGAGGATACCGCAGATCCCCCCTTGGCTGGTGCCGAGCGCCACTCGCCGCAGTGGTAGTAGGCGAGGGCGAGGGCTACGCCGCCGGCTCCTACAGCCACCCGTGGGCCGGGCGATGAGAACGACAAACAGCCCGTGAGCGGTACAGGCGCGCTCCTGAGTGCACAGGGAGGCCGGGGGGCGAGGTGTGCTGCTGTTCGGCATCCCCCCAGGGCAGCCAGGGCCGGCGCGGCGAGGACTATCGAGCGCAGCCCACGCACAGCACGCTCTCGGGCCGCGCCCGCAGCCGGCCCAGGCCGATGTCGTCTCCGCAGGCGGGGCAGGTGCCGAACTCGTCGGGTTCTTCCTCGAAGCGTTCGAGGGCTGCACGCACCCGCTCGAGGCGCAGCTGCATGCGCCGTTGGGTGGCCTGGGCCATGGCCTGGGCCTGCAGGGCATCGACCCGCGAGATGCGGCCCACCGCCCCCTGGTCCAGCTCGACGGTGTCGCTCAGGCCCGCTTCGTCGGCGAGCAGCCTCACCAGCTCGGCCTCGAGCTCCACCAGGGCCTCGTGCAGCTCCTGCAGCTCGACCTCGCTCAGGCCGTCGGAATCCACGGGGTCAGCCCTTCTGCTTGCCGCTGGCCGCCGGGTGCGCGGACCTGCCGAACCAGAGGACCCCGTGGAAGGCTTTGCCGACGCCATGGGAGGCGTCGACCCGGGCTTCGCAGAGCCAACGTTTCTGGTCCTGGAAGCCCACGACGGTCTGTAGACCCCAACGCAGGGTGGGGCTGGGGACGAGCACCGGGTCGATAGCGGAGCCAGCGTGCAGCAGCCGCGGTTTCTTCAGGCGCAGCACCTGCCCGCCTCTGCCGAAGCGCACGACGCCCGCGCCGTCATCGAACTCGAGAGCGAGGTTGCCGTAGCCCCGCGCGTCCCGACCGTGCAGCCGTGTGACACCCACGAACCACTTTCGATCGTTGGTCAGCTCGAGAGCGTAGAAGGCGAGTGAGCGCTCGAACATGTGCGCGCGGCCCCAGCGCAGGCAGCGCAGCCCCGCTCTCCGCGAGGTCTTGTTCAGGACCAGGAAGTCGACGAAGCCTTCGCCCGCGTAGCTCTTTGTGCCGTCCTTGGTCTCGACGACGAAGCGGGTGGCCGCGCGTAAGGCGCCAATGCTCCACCGCAGCTCCTGCACCGGGCAGGCCGCCGGCGGAACCCAGGCATCGTGGATGGGGCGCACCTCGATCTCGAGCTTGCCACCGGGGATGGTCAAGGCCACGGGGAGCTGGTCGAGCCCCCGGGAGGGATCGACCATCTGCGGGGCGTCCTTGGCACGGATGGTGGTGCGCGTGCCGTTGGGCTCGAAGATCTCGAACAAGGCGTGAGCCCGCCACCTGCCGAACAGGTGCCTCCAGCTCATGGTGAGCACACAGACCTCACCGCGGTCGGTGACCAGGTCGATGTGGACCTTGCGGAACTCGTAGGACATGAGCCCACCTATCACACCGCGGCCCGGGTTAGTGACGACCTGACGCCCGGAGCGGAACATGCACGCCTTCCTCCTGCCTTTCCTCATCGCCCACGCCAGCGCCGCCACCCTCACCGGCGTGGTCGCCGACCAGGACATCTACCATGGCGAGCGCCTGGTAGGCGCCACCGTCTGGCTCGACGACGGCACCACAGTCACCACCAGCGAGACCGGCTACTACACCTTCGAAGGCCTCTCCACAGGCACCTACACCGCCCACGCCACCGCCGACGGCTACCTCGAGGGCAGCTGCACCAAGACCATCGACAGCGACGACACCTACTGGTGCTCCATCGCCCTCGAGCCCGACCCGGGCGGCCCCGACGACACCGGCGACACCGACGTTCCCCCCGACGACACCGGCGACACCGACGCGCCCCCCGAAGACACGGACACGCCCCCCGAAGACACCGCCCCCCCGGGCGCCTTCCCGCCGGGTGAGTGGGTCCCCATGTACGGCTGCAGCGCCACCCACGCCGTCCCCGCCGCCTGGCTCGCCCTGATGGCCAGCCTGGGACTGGCGGTACGGCGCCGCCGCGAAGGATAGCGCTCAACACGCAGCGGATGACCCGTGAGCCGCGACGTTCGGCGCGCCTCGCGCGCCATGCGCAGGGGCTGACCCACGAGCCGCGACGTTCGGCGCGCCATCAGCGGCGGTGGCTCTGAGCGCGCTCTCGCTCTGCGGACCGTGGTGGTGGGAGGGCTCGCACGGCTCGATCGAGCGACAGGTAGACCCGCACAGCCGCCAGCAGCTCGGGCTCGACTTCACTGGCAGCGAGCTTCCTGGTGCTGCCTGGGTGCGTGCCCAGAGCCCAGCTCAACTCCGGGAGCGGCACACCGACCTGCCGCGCGAGCACGCATGCGATCCGGCGCGCACGCGAGGTCTCCGCACGACGGCCCACGAGCTCCGGCGCCGCCCCACAAGCTGCTGCAGCCGCCGCCACCAAGGCCGAAGGACCCGCCGCCCGGACCAGCCCATCGGGCGCCGGCGCGATGGGCGCGGCCCGCAACCCAACGATCTCGCAAGTGCGATGCAGAGTCAGTCGTGGCAGCACCTCCCCCAGGCGAAGGCGGAGCCCTGGAATCCAGCGGGCTCCCACCAGATCCAGGAAACAGCTCCCGCTCCAGAGCGCCGGATGGCAGGACAAGCCGTGATGGCCAGGCTGGCGGAGCACATAGCGGTGTGTCTCCTCCATGTGGTTCCGGCCGTGGATCGTGCCGATGTAGAACGGCTTCATCGGGACGGCGGCCACGGGGCCGAGGGCGAGCTTCAACATGCGAGCCAGCTCGCCGCAGCGCGCCCGATCGCAGAGAACGATGGTGTGCACATGATCGTCCACCACACAGAACTCCACCAGCTCATCAGCGGCGACGCGTGCGATGGTGCGCACGGCCCGACGCCGCAGCGCCTCGCTGGGGAACAGGGAATGGCGGGTGGTGGAGGCGGTGCTGAGGTGCCAGGGTTGCATGTGAGACTCCAAGCTGGGGAACACACGCTCCCTTCGCAATCCCCATGCCACTCCAAAACCACCGTACAACCGTCGCGGATCGTCGAAGTGTCGAAGGGATCGTCGAAACTTCGACACCCTGCCACGCGCCGCACCCCCGATCCTGGTCGAGTCCCTTCAGCGGCCAGCGCCTCGCGCGCCGTACGCAAGGGCTGACCCGTGAGCCTCGCCAGAGGGCGCGC
>CAZHIK010000454.1:0-2273 GCA_964532635.1 uncultured Enterobacterales bacterium | reverse complement strand
CCTCGCCAGAGGGCGCGCCTCGCGCGCCGTACGCAAGAGCTGACCCGTGAGCCTCACCAGAGGGCGCGCCTCGCGCGCCGTACGCAAGGGCTGACCCGTGAGCCTCGCCAGAGGGCGCGCCTCGCGCGCCGTACGCAAGGGCTGACCCGTGAGCCTCACCAGAGGGCGCGCCTCGCGCGCCGTACGCAAGGGCTGACCCGTGAGCCTCGCCAGAGGGCGCGCCTCGCGCGCCGTACGCAAGAGCTGACCCGTGAGCCTCGCCAGAGGGCGCGCCCCGCGCTGGCTCACTCGCGCACGAAGCCCACCAACACCGGCAGGTGATCGGAGCGGCCCAGATCCTGCACCTCGGCCTCCACGGCTCGGAGCCCATCGCAGTGAAAGACGTGATCCAGGGCGCCGGTCAGCTCGATGCCGGCCACGGTCCAGCGCCAGGTTTCCTCACCGCGGGGCAGAGCGTCCGCGAAGCCCCGCTCCTCGAGTAGACGGATCGAAGGGCCTCGCCGCTCGTTGAAGTCGCCCAGCACCACGGTAGGCAGCGACGACTCGAGGAACGACAGGTACACATCCAACTCCTCCAGGCGATCATCCCCCGTCGTGAAGGCACCAACAACGAAGCCGCCACGCTCGGCATACGGCGGCTTCAGGTGCAAGCCGAGCACCTGGAGCGAACCACTGGGAAGCTCCACCTGCAGCAACCACGCGGGGAACCAGCCCACCGGCGACGGCAGCACCTCCACGGTCCGCACCGGGAAGCGCGACAGCACGCCCTGCCCCCCCGCCCCCGGGCCCTCGATGAAGGCCATGTGCGGATAGGCTTCGGCGTAGCGCTCGCGAACGACCCGCTCCCAGGCAGGGGTGGTCTCCTGCAACAGCACGATGTCGGGACTGCCCGCGCCGATGGCCTCGGTGGTGTCCTGCTCGCCCGCCAGCCCGTAGTTCACGTTGTAGGTCTTCACGATCAGATCGGGGAGCATCCGCTCCTCGGAGGGCGGTGCTGTCGTCGAAGGCCCGAACGAACCAACAGCTGGAGCGGCCGAGAGCAGGCCCACGAGAGCAATCCAAGGACGCACGAGATCTCCTCCATCCCAGGACACTCGAGCCCCCACCGGGGTTCCCGTCCCCATGCTATCCTCCGCTGCATGCCCTCCCAGCTGCTCATCCTGATCCTGGCCTGCAGGAACGAAGTCCCGCCCCCGGACACGGGCCCGTGGTTCGACACACCACCGCAGGACACCGAGGTCGAGCCGGAGCCACCGCAGGTGGTGGTCAACGAGCTGATGGCGGACAACGAGACCATGGTGCCCGGAGACGACGGCAGCTACCCGGACTGGCTCGAGCTGTACAACGCCGACGACGCGGTGGCGGACCTTTCCGGCTACAGCATCAGCGACGACTGGATCGTCAAGGACAAGTGGGTCTTCCCCGAGGGCAGCACCCTGGAGCCCGGTGCCTACCTGCTGATGTGGGCGGACGGCATCGAGGGCGATGACCACCTGCCGTTCAGGCTGAACGCCGACGGGGAGGGCGTGGGCTTGTTCGCGCCCGACGGGACGGCGCTGGACTGGGTGGTCTACCCAGCACAGCGTGAGGACTACGCCTGGACCCGCATCCCCGACGGAGTGGAGAACTGGCAGCGAGTGCTGCGCGGCACGCCGGGCAGCAGCAACCACTGGGTGGAACGGCACGTCAGCAGCCTGGTCAACCGAGGCGACACCTGGTCCTACCTGGACAGCGGTGAGTACCCCGGCGATGACTGGACCAGCCCCTCATTCGACGACAGCGACTGGGCCAGCGGACCGGCCCCCCTTGGGTACGGCGACTACCCCGCCACCGAAGTCGGCTGGGGGGACGACGAGTCCGCCCGCCACCCCACCACCTGGTTCCGCCACGACTTCGAGGTGCCCGAGGGCACCGGCACCAGCGTCGACGAAGCCAACCTGGCCTTGCGGGTCGACGACGGCGCCGTGGTGTGGCTCAACGGTGCTGAGCTGGCGCGGCAGGGCATGGGCGAGGGCGAGATCGCCGCGGACAGCTGGGCCGAGATCTCCATCTACGGCGACGCGGAAGAGGACTACACCGACCACGGCTTCGATCCCACCCTGTTGGTCGACGGAGCCAACATCCTGGCCATCGAGGTCCACCAGGTCAGCGCCGCCTCCAGCGACCTCACCCTGGACGCGGAGCTGACGACCACCACCTGGGTGATCGTGCGGTAGGAGCTAGTCCCCTGTCGCTGAAGTCCGTCGACTAATCATCGTCTCGCCTGTGTGTGT
>CAZHIK010000453.1:0-7508 GCA_964532635.1 uncultured Enterobacterales bacterium | reverse complement strand
GGGCCCCCTCACAGGGGCACGGCGCTGGGGCCGTCCCGGGTTGGAATGTTCGTCAGCTCACGCGCCAACGCGACCTGGAAGTCCGAAAACACAGCGCGCAGCCTCGGAGCCCAGCAGCAACGGCCGCAACGCCTGGGCAGCCGGAAGGTCTGCGGCGCGGGCGCGGCCCCCGGGGCCCCGAACAGGGCCCCGCCTTCGTCCCCCCCGAGCCCGCCCGCCTCTTCGAGCTCACCGTCACCCACCGGTTCCGGGGCCTCCACGAGCACTACCCGAACCGCTGGTGGCTCCTGCCCGCGGGGCCTGAGCACCACCAAGGCCTCGAGCCCGAGGGGCGCCACCAAAGCGTCCAGCTCTTCCGCCACGGCCTCTCCAACACGCAGCAGCTTCTTCAGCGATGGTGGCGTCGGCTTCGGCCGGGCCTCGGGCTCCCGCCCCAACCTCTCCCGCGCTTTCGCCACCAGGACATCCAGCTCGGTCGCGTTCTTGACCACCGCTCCATGCTCGACCACCACCCACCCCAGCTCCGCCAGCAGCTCGTTGTCGTACGCCGCCGCGTCCACCCGCAGCCCCGGGCTCATCAGCGGCTCCACCGCGAAGCCCGCGGTGCGTCGGGTGCGGTAGGCGCGCAGGCCGCGCGCCAGCTGCATCCACAGCGAGTCCTGGCGGTTGACCGCCCGGGCGGGCTGGCCCAGCAGGGCCCGATCGTAGCCCCGCAGCAGCGCCTCGACGAGAGGATGCCGGTCCCCCAACTCCACCAGCCGCTCCTCGGGCCAGCGCTGGTCGCCATCATCCCGGGGCAGCGATCCCACCAGCATCCCGGCAACCCCGGGCATGACGATATCGAACTGGGCGGGACCGAAGGAGGACAGCTCCATGTCAGCCAGTGTAGCCCCCAGAGCCCCCATGTCCTCATTCGAGTACACGATCGGCTCGAGTCCAGTGAAGCCGGGGAACAGCGGCGCCAGCCCCTGCCGCAGCAGTCGCTCGACCCAGGCAGGGTCCAAGCCCCTTCCTGCGCACCACGCCGCCAGCCGCGGGCGGCCGCCGTCCTCGGTGAGGTAGGCCTGGGGATCGTTGCCGTAGACCTCGCGCAGCGCAGACTCGAAGATCAGCTGCTCCATGACCAGAACATGGGCACAGCGCAGACTCGAGGTCTGAGCCTCCCGCTCCAGCTCACCCAGCCATGTTTCGCCGGCCTCCATGCTGCTCCCTGGGCTGTCGGCGCGGCGCCCAGGGTTCGCCCCCCTCGGGACCACACTCCTCCATATTGCCCCCCCCCGGTCCAATACCGGCAAGGGCGCATATGATGGGCACGTTCCCCCCATACCAGGCCGGCGCCATCCGCGATTCATCCCCCAAGCGCACGAACTGTCGCCCCCGCGGGTAGCGCTTCGCAAGCCCCTCCTCCTGGCACACGTGTGCCAACTCCTCGGGCTCCCCGAAGATGTCCTCGAGGATCTCTCCGAGTCCCTCGAGGTCCTCGAGATGCTCATGCCCCAGCTCAGCCCCCTCGCCCTGGATGATTATCCGCAAGGCCAGGGGCTCGCCGAAGCCCTGGTTCCACTCCAAGGCACCATCGGAACCACGCCGAAGGTCGATCACCCCCTTGTGGATCATGTCGTGGTGCGCCCAGCAGACCGTCGTGAGGTTTTCCGGGGAGTGATCCCCGCCCTCGAAGCGGGGCACGATGTGGTGCAGCTCGAGGTGCTTGCGATTCCGGCAGCCAGGCGCTGTACAGCACAGCCCATCACGGATCAGCACAGCCCGCCGGGTCGCAGGCGGGATGGTCCGCGTGACATGCCCGGGCGTACCCGCGCTGTCGTCCCCCGCCAACACCTCGGCGTCACACTCAATGAGCTCGCGATCCTCGTCGTTCAGTTCGATGCGCCCTGCCCTCGACTCCACCCAGGTCCGCTCACACTCGGGGCAACGGTGAGCGATGATCCTCGTCGTGTGCCCGAAGGCATTGGGCCCCGCATCCTCGACGTTGCACACCTGTGCCACCTCGTCCGGCTCCTCCTGCACCTCGGGCTCCCCATCCAGCACCATGTCCGCCATCAGCAGCATCGCCTGGCTGACGCTGATGTACGGATCCCCCAGGCGATGGCGCAGCTGTTGGACCGCTTGCATGAAGCGCTGGAAGTGCAGGGGATCCATACGAGCCTGGAGCCACAGGTAGCGCTCGGGCTCCCAGTCGTCGTCGGGCTCGGGCGGCTCGTCCCCGTGGATCGAGCGAGCGACCAGCTCCTCCAGCTGCCGGTTGCTCACCTCGAGGGCGCGCTCGACCCACGCCTCCTCGGTCTCCGGCGTGACCACCTGGATGAGGGTGCGGGCTTTCGTCCAGCCCAGCGACCCCTCGCACATAGCGCTGTCCAACGCCGGCAAACCAGGCAGCCGACGCCCCAGGCGCTCGAGCTGCCGCGACTTGCTGGACGAGAACCCGAAACAACACTCACCGTACTCGACGATGCCGGCGTAGCCGAGTTCGCGACACAGCCCGCCCGCTGCCATGCGGGCGAAGGACAGGGCCAGCTCCCGGGCGGCGCGGCGCTGGAGCTGGACCAGCAGGCCGATGCGCTGGTGGAGGGCCCGCGCTTGCTCACGAAGGTCGGCTTCGGGAGCGGGGGAGTCATCGAAACGCGGAGCGCAGCTGTCGCACATGGGGGCTCCGGGGAGGACTATGGAGGTAGGGGCAGACAGGACCGAACAGACTCCTGAAATCTAACGTTTTGCCTCTTTCAATGCCCCCTTTCCCGGATGCTGCCGGACAGTTTCTGTCCGGTGTCTTGGATGGCCGCGACCGAGGCCACGCCTCCAAACCGTCCTCGCAAACGCCGGGGCGGCTAGCCGCACGGACAAGCTCGCCAGACCCGCCCGGTCAGGGGTGCACTCCAGTACAGGCAGCCGTCGGCCTCCGAGAAGTCCAGGTCGTCCGGGTCGTTGTCTTCGGCCTCGAGGCCCGTCATCCAGGCCTCGAGGGCGTCGGGCTGCGCAGGGTCGATGCGCCGCACCGAGGCGCCTTGATCCGTGACATAGCTGGTCATGTAGAGCCAGCCATCTGGGCCAGCGACGATGCGGTTGGTGCGCGCCAGATCGGGCTCCAGGTCCGTGAGCGCCACCACCTGTTCGACCTCCAGGCTCCCCCGGTCGATGCGCAGCAGCTCCCCTTCGTTCCGCCTCACCATCCACACGTCTCCTTCATCATCCAGGGCCAGGGCGCCCTCGTCGCTGCCGGTCTCCACCAGGGTCTCAGTGCGGTCCTGCTCCACGCGGACCACGTCGCCTTCATCCAGGGGTACCCAGACGGTGTCGTCGTGGGCGGTGTCGATGACCAGCCCGTTGATGTTGCCGCCGGTGGAGAGCGTGTGCCAGAAGCTGTCGCTGCCACCATCCAGGCTGCCGACCAGCACGATGTCGTCCCGGCCCGCAGCGAGCACCGCACCGGTGGGATCCACTGCGATGCCGTCAGGATCGGAGATCTCATCCGAGGCATCGACGCTGCCGTCGGGCTGGATGCGGTGTACCGCCCGCGCGTCCCACGTGCCCTGGCCGGCCCCCAGGTAGATGGCGCCATCCGCCGGGGCCCGCACCGCGCCGGGCAGCTCGAAGCCCTCGGCGAACAGCTCGAGGAACCAGCCTTCGGGGGCCGAGAAGCCTCCGGGGACCTCGGGATCGGTCGTTTCGCACACGGTGTCGGTGTCCACGAGGGGGCCCGTGTCCGTGTCGGCGTCGCTGTCGGCGTCACTGTCGGCGTCAGCATCCGTGTCCGCGTCGGCCTCGCAGCCGGTGTCGCAGGACTCGATCTCCGGGTCGTCGCAGCAGAGGTCGCACCCTGCCGGACAGACGACGAGCAGCAGCGCGTGGATGATCCTGCCCATGACTTCTCCTGGTCCTTCCTGCCCATCGGACCACAGAACCAGGACTTTGGGAAGCGCGGTGGCAACGGCGCTGTCGAGGACGGAATACAATGCCGCCTTCAACGCTCAGCTGCTCGAGGACCACCTACGTGACCACCACCGCCCTCCCCGGCGCCCCCCGCATCCTGCCCAGCTACCTGCTGAAGCCCCGCTTCCAGGGGCTGCGCAACACCTGGGAGCAGGCGGACGGGCGCACCAGAGCCGCCTACGCGGTCTTCGGGCTGATGGGAGTGGCGTTCTGGGCCGGGCTGTTCTGGTTCCTGCACTTCATCATCGGCGGCTTCCACCAGGTGGAGGTCTTCGGGCCGCTGCTCACCCGCAAGCTGCTCGAGATCCTGCTGATCAGCCTGTTCATGATGCTGTGCTTCTCCAATGTGGTCACAGCCCTGTCCACCTACTTCCTGTCGGACGACCTCGAGCTGCTGCTGGCCCTGCCCATCCCCCGGCCGGTGCTGCACTACGCCCGCCTGGCCGAGACCGCGGTGCAGTCCAGCTGGATGATGGCCATGTTCGGCCTGCCGGTGTTCCTGGCCTACGGCATCGTCTACCAGGCTCCCTGGTCCTACTACGGCCTGCTGGCCTTGGTAGTGCCCGCCTTCGTGGCCATCCCCGTGGCCCTGGGGGTGGTGGTGGCCACCCTGCTGGTCAACGTCTTCCCCGCCCGGCGCACCCGGGAGTTCATGGCCATGGCCGGCGTGCTGGCGGTGGTGGCCCTGTTCGTGTTGCTGCGGCTGCTCAAGCCCGAGCGCTTCACCGACGCCCGGGCCTTCGACTCCCTGGCCGCCTACGTCGCCGAGATCCAGACCCCCATGCCGGCACTCTTCCCGCCCACCTGGGCCTCCGAGGTACTGCTGGGCTCCCTCCAGGGTCGGGCGGTGCCCTGGCTCTCCCTGGGCTTGTTGGTGATGGGGGCCCTGGCGGTGGTGGCGGTCTGCCGCTGGTTCACAGGCCGGCTGTACATCCAGGGCTGGTCCAAGAGCCAGGAGGCCAGGGCCGCGCGGGGTACCCAGACCGCATGGATGGGGCTCCTGGTGGGTGGCGCCAAGCGCATCATGCCCGCTAGCTGGCATCCCATCGTCACCAAGGACATCCGCGCGTTCTTCCGCGATCCATCCCAGTGGAGCCAGGTCTTCCTGCTCGGCAGCCTGATCGTCATCTACCTGTTCAGCATCAACGCCATCCCCATGGACCAGTTCAGGGGGCCCTGGGCGCTGGCCCTGCGCCGGGCCTTGGCGTTCCTGAACCTGGGCATGGCGGGCTTCGTCATGGCCGGCGTTGCCATCCGCTTCCAGTTCGCCGCCGTCAGCGGTGAGGGCCGCGCCTTCTGGGTGGTCCGGAGCGGCCCGGTCGACCCCGTCAGCTTCCTGTGGGCCAAGAGCATGCTGGGGCTGGTGCCCATGCTGATCGTAGGCGAGATCCTGGCCGTGGTCTCCACCATCCTGCTGGGGGCCGGCACCTACCTCACCCTCGTGGCCGGGGGCACCGCGCTGTTCCTGGCCGTGGGCCTGGGGGGCATCGCTACGGCCATGGGAGCCGTCTACCCCGACTTCAAGGCCGACAACGCCGCAAAGGTGGCCACGGGGCCCGCCGGCGTGATGTTCATGGTGTTCGCCCTGTCCCTCGTCGGCCTGGTGCTGGCCCTCGAGGCCTACCCCGTCTACGTCTGGCTGCGGGCCGACGCCTTGGAGCAGCCCGTGGGGCTGCGGGCCTGGGCCATCTCGGGCGCCTTGCTGGCCACCGCGGCCACCGCGTGCACCCTCGCAGGCCTGCTCCCCATGCGGCGCGCGGCTCGCACCCTGTGGAGCCGGGGGCTCTAGGTGCGGATCGGCTGGCTCCCGCTGCTGCTGAGCCTGGGCTGCGGCGGTGCTGCGCGCCACATCGCCCCACCCACCCTGCCCGAAGCCCGCCAGCAGGCCCACCACGGCCCCCCCGCCAAGTCCCTGCAGCACTACGCCCTGGCGGTGCTGGCCCAGCGCGACGGCGACCTGGAGCAGGCCCAGGAGCACATCGACATCGCGCTGCTGTTCGACAAGGACGCCGCCTGGCTGCACTACAGCGCCGGCCGCATCCACGTCGCTCGAGGTGAGCTGGAGCGAGCCCGCGGGGACCTGAGTCGGGCGGTGGCCTTGGCTCCCGAAGAGCCCAGGGCCCGGCTCGAGCTGGCCACGGTCCTCGAGATCCAGGGTGACTACCACCAGGCCGCTCACCAGCTCGAAGCCCTGCTGTCCCAGCAGCGCAACGACCGGGCGTTCGCGGATCTGATCCAGCTGCGCACCATGACCGGGGAGCTGGACGAAGCCCTGGCAGCCATGGATCGCTGGCTGGAGGCGCCCCCGTCTTCCCATCGCTGGCGACAACGCCGGGCGTTCCTGCTCCTGGACCTGCTCCGCCCAGCGGAGGCCTGGGAGGATCTGGCCCGGCTGCTCGAAGCCGATGGGGCCGGTGGACCCGCCCTGGATCTGCTCATCGAAGCCACGCAGCTCAGCCGGCGCTACGGCTCCACCCTGGACCTGCTGGAGCGAGCGGTGCAGTGGGAGCCGGGCAACGAGGACATGGTGGTGCGCCTCGGGGGGCTGGCCGAGCAAGCCGGTGATCACCACCGCGCCGCCCTCGCCTGGTCCCAGCTGGACCTGCTCCGCGGGGGCCGGGATCCCGAGGTGAAGCTGATGCTGGCCCAGGCCCAGCTGTCGAGCCACCAGGCCCCTGCCGCCCTGGCCCAGGTCCAGGCCGCTGCAGCCCTCGACGCCGAGCACCCCGGGCTGCTCGAGCTGCGGGTGCGGGCGCTGTTCGCCAACGATCGGCAGCGCGAGGCGCTGGATCTCGTCGAAGCCGTGGAGGGCTGGCAGGCCGACACCAACCTGCTGCTGCTGCGGTCCGATCTGCTGGAGCAGGCCGGGCGCGATCTCGAGGCCCGGGACAGCCTGCGCCTGGCCCTGGAGTCCGGGCCCCAGTCATGGATCCTGGCCCAGGCCCTCGCTCCCCTCGAGGCCCGCACCGGCGATCTCGAGGCCGCCCTCGGCCTGCTGGAGCACTACCCCGACCCGCTGAGTAGCCCCGCAGAGACGCAGCTACGGCAGGCCGTAGTGCTTCGCTTGGCCGGTGAGCACGAGCAGGCCTACACCCTGGCCTCCGACGCCGAGGCCCGCTGGCCCGACGCCCTGGCCCCACCCCTCACACAGATCATCTGGATGCGCGAGGACGGGCTGACGGACACGGCCCTGCGAATCACCCGCGATGCGCTCGAGCGACTACCCGCAGAGCCGGTGCTGGTGCGGCAGCTGGCCCTACTGGAGATCGAGCTGGGGGCACCCGAGCGCGCCATCGCGGCCCTGCGGATCTGCCTGGCCGCCCATCCCGACGACCCCCACCTGCTCAACGACCTGGCCTACCTCGAGGTCGAAGCTGGCAACCACGACGACGACGTCCTGGCCATGGCCCGCCGGGCCCGGGGCTTTAGCATGCGCCTGGTTTACGCATCGCGCACCCGCAATCAAAAAGCAGAGGCGGACCTCGGCCTGCATTACCTGGAACTGGGCGAGTTGCTGCGCCAGACGGATTGTGCGGTGGTTTGAATTAGTGGCGGCGGGTCTC
>CAZHIK010000452.1:0-7509 GCA_964532635.1 uncultured Enterobacterales bacterium | reverse complement strand
AGTGCGAGACGGGAGAGCCTGTGTACATCCGGGTCCAGCCAGCGATCCTGCCCAGTGACCGAGAAGAGGTCTTCCGCTTCCGCTACAGGGTCCAGGCCGCCGAGTGGGGCCAGGCACCGGACCACGCCGACCACCAGCGTGGCTGGATCAGCGACGAGCTCGACGAGCACGCCCGCATCCTGGTGGCGGTGGACGACAGCTCCGGCGCCATCCTGGGCACCATCCGGGTCCTGCTGGGCAAGGACCGCCCCTTCTCCGCCGATCAGAGCACCCTGTTGGAGCTCAGCCCCATGCAGGTGGCCTTCGGCGACGAGCAGCTGTGCCACTCGGGCATGTTCATGGTGGACCCTGCCTACCGAGGTCAGACCGTGGCCTCCCAGCTGCTCACCGGCCTGATCCAGACCATGCTCACCGAAGGAGTGGCCATCGATGTCTGCCGGGTGGAGATGGCCCAGGCGCGAAGCTGGTTCCAGCTGGGCTACCGCCCCTACGGCCCCATGGCCCAGGACCCCCACCGCGCTGAGCTGCTGGTGCCCCTGGCGCTGGTGCTGAGGGATCGAGCCTACCTGGAGCAGACGGGCAGCCCGCTGCTGCGCCTGCTCGGGCCGGGGGAGCCCGACGGATCGGCGGTGGCCCTGCGCCTCGAGGCGCTGTACCCCCACTTCGAGGACCAGGCGGTCACGCCCCAGCGCCTCGGCGCCTTCTGGGCCTCGGTAGCCCACGCCGCCAGCGCCGCCGGGGGCGCGTCGATCTTCGACTCCGTACCCCAGAGCGTGCTCGACCCACTCCTGCGAGAGCTCCCCACAGTGCGGCTGCGAGCCGACCATCCCCTGGAGCCCGGGGGACAGCACGACGAAGGCCTGGGCGTGATCCTGCGGGGGCGCCTGGGCCTGACCATGGAGCAGGGCGAGCGCCCCTTCTTCGTCAGCGTGCTCCAGCCTGGTGAGGTCTTCGGACGCCTGGGCGAGATCCACTCCTCGCCACCCGGCGCTCGGCTGGTGGCCCTCGAGGACACCGAGCTGATCATCTTCAGCGACGAGCAGCTGCACCGCCTCGACCGCCAGTCCCCCGACGCGGCCCTGCGCATCCGAGCCAACCTCGGCGACATCCTCGCTCACCGGCTGGACGCCACCACCCGTCAGGTGGCCGGCTTCATGCGCGGCAGCCCCGAGCGCATCCCCATCCACCAGGCTGGCGGTGCCGCCCAACCCGGAGTGGCCGACAGCCCCACCGCCGCAGCTTCCCCGGATGCGAAGGCCGAGCAGCTCGAGGCCAGCCTGCTGGCTCAGACCGAGCTGCCCTCCGAGGGCACCCTGCTGGATCCATGGGCCGGAGAGGGTCTGGGAACCCGGATGCTGGCTCGGCTCCATCCCAACACCCGAGTCGTGGGAGTCGAGCCTGATCCCGAGCGGCTGGAGCGCGCCAGCGAGCGAGCGCGGCGCCAGGGACTGGCCGACCACTGCACCTACCTGGCCGGGCAGCCCACCCGCCTCCCCCTGGACGAGGGCACCGTGGACGGTGCCTACCTGCGGCTCGCGCTGCACCGCCACAGCGATCCCCGCGCCGTGCTGCGGGAGACCCTCCGGGTCCTCCGCCCCGGTGGCGTGCTCGCGGTGATCGACATCGACGACGGCGGCCTGATGGTCCACCCAGAGCCCCTCGGCTTCCCCGCCTTCCAGCGACGCCTGGACAGGCTGCAGCGCCAGCTGGGCGGCGACCGGCGCGTGGGCCGTCAGCTGCCCGAGCTGCTGCTCGACGTCGGCCTCGAGCCACGGGGCTGCGTGGCCGTTCCCCTCACCCCCGATGATCTGCCCCTCGAGCTGCTGCTGGAGCGGATCATCAGCCCGCGGGAGCGGCTGCTGCGGTCCAACGCCGCGCTGGACGCCGCCGCCCAGACCACCCTCGCCGAGCTGAACGCCCTGCCAGGACAGCCCGGGGCCTGGCTGTGCGCGACCGTGGTGCTGGCCTGGGGAGTCAGGCCCTAGGTGGCACCGCCGGCCATCACCACGGAGGGGAAGAGCAGGCGGGGCTCGCCGCTGGCGTCGGGCTGGGAGCGATCCTCCCGCGCGGCGTCCATCACCTTGACCAGCACCTCGTAGGAGACCCGCGCCTCGGGCAGCAGGATCAGGCTGCTCTCGTCGGGGTGCTCGTCCTTGATGCGCGCCAGGGCCTGGGTCAGGCTGTCGTAGTCGTAGCCGTCCACGCCGCAGGGCTGACGCTGGCAGGGGATGTCCAGATCCTCGGCGGCCTCGATGGCGCCAGCAGCACCCTTCAGGCCGATGCCCTGGTCGGTGACCGCGACGGTCAGCTGCAGGCCAGGCTCGCTCTCGTTGGGCCCTGGGACGATGGCGGGCAGGGTGGAGTCGATCACGGCCAGGTTCACCACCGTCGCCCCCATCAGCAGCATGGGGATCAGGATGGTCACCAGGTTCATCACGGGCAGCAGGTCCAGGTCGGCGCTGGCGGCGGTTCGCTTGCGCATGGGAGTCCTCCGGGAAGCAGTACGGCGGCGGCTCAGGTGCGGACCCGCGCCAGAGGCCCCGGTTCGTCACGGTGTGTCGCTTGACACTTTCCTGACAGAGCCCGGACGCGGCCGCCCGTGGTACCCTCGCAGAGACGCCCACGAGGTCCCCATGCGAACGGCCCTGCTCCCGCTGCTGCTGCTGGCCCTGGCCTGCCATCCTCCCTACCCGGACAGCGGCGCGCTCGACACCGACACCGACGCGGACACCGACACCGACGCGGACACCGACACCGACACCGATGGCGACGTGGACAACCCTCCGGTGGAGCTGTGCTCCGAGGCCTGGGGCTGGGTGGAGTCCGACCTGTCCGAGACCCAGGGCGACGAGACCCGAGGGGTGTCCCCCGGCAGCGACGCCTGGGTCAGCTACACCATCGAGGGCCAGGCCGATCTCTGCGACCAGGACTGCAGCGAGCACTGGCTCTCCGAGATGTACATCGAGAACCCCTCGGACCAGCAGGTCGACCTCCCCCAACGCATGGCGAAGGGCGAGGTCTGGGAAGCGTTCTTCCGCCTGGACATCCCCGGCGACGCCACCCCAGGGACCGCCGAGTGCTACGTCGAGACCAGCGCCGGCAAGCGCTGGCTCCAGATCGAGATCGGGAGCTAGCTCCCGCACCCCCCGACCACTACCGCCCCGAACAGGTCCCACGGCGGCCGCTCCCCTCGCTGGGGCAGCCCGCTTGGCTCCGCGAGCAGGACCCAGCCATCGGCTTCTGCGATCACGGTGCCCGGCACCCCGCAGCCGGAGGGCACCACGGCGTGGGTCACATCGGCAGCCTCGATCCTGAAGCCCAGGCTCTGCTCGTTGGCCAGCCAGCGCCGGCGGGCGGCCGCTGGGCACAAGGGCGAGGGCAGGTACAGCACCGCGTCCTGGGGTACACGCTCGAGCAGTGGCCAGGCCGGATGGGGCGCATCCGAACCGGGGGGCGATGCGAGCGCAAGCCGAGGACGCCAGTCGCCCCAGGAGACCGCGGTGCTCGACAGCGCCATGACCAGCGCCAGCGCGGCCCCAGCTCGCCCCCAGCGGGCCAGCCGGGCCAGCACCACCGTGGCCCCGGCTACGGCGAAGCCCGCCACGGGCGCGAAGTGGTGGGAGAACACCCACCCCCGGGTCAAGGAGCCCATCTCGGGCATGCCGTGCACCAGGGCGGTCCCCACCACCGCCAGCGCCGAGGCCGGCTGGAGCAGCAGCCAGGGCAGCGCGCCCCCGCAGGCTGCGATGGTTTCGCTCCAGTCCATGGCACCGAACCTCGCGAGCAAGGGAGTCTCCGCACCCATGGCCAGCACCCTCTGCAGGGGCGGAGTCTCGAAGGCGATGGGGGTCAGCTGGTGCATGAGCCCGCACCAACCCAAGGCCAACAACGCGCCCAGCCCCGCCCGCTGCCAGCTGCGCGTGAGCCCCACCAAGGGAACCAGCGGCCACAGCTCCTCCCGCACACTGCACAGCAGGGTCCCGCACAGCAGGAACAGCCAGGCAGGAGCATGCCGTGCAGCCCAGATGGCCAGGGGGATCAGGGGCAGGCAGAAGGTCAGATCCTGATAGTCGTCCGCGGCGATGAACAGGACGCTGCCCGACGCGGCGTAGAACATCAGCCCCACCAAGCTCCCGGCGCGGCGACCCTCCCACCAACCCAGCAGCGCCGCGCTCGGACATCCCAGGCCCACCCAGACGATCTGGATGCGCATCAAGGCCCAGGCCGAGTCCCACAGACCCGCCAGCTTGGCCGTCGCGAACCAGATCACGCCGTAGTGCCAGCCCCAGTGCCACACGGACAGGTAGTTGGGATGCACGGTCTGGTGCCAGCCCCAGCCCTGGTTCCAGCTGTGGCTCAGCTGCACGAAGACCGAGTAGCTCAGCCCCGACCGGGAGCCCATGCTCGCCTCGAGCGCGTCCACCTGGTGTAGGCCCCAGGCGATCCACAGCAGGGTGACCACCAGCGGCAGGCCCCACACCCACGCGAGGTCCGCGATCCGGCGGGCAGGTCTGGTGTGCCGAGGCAACAGCTCCTCGCGAGGGGAGACGGACCGATGCTACCACCCGCGCAGGTAACGAACGGGTAAAACCCTCCTACCAGATGAAAGCTCAGGAACCCCACGAGCGTATGGGGTGTCCTGGCAACGCGCAGCGCCGAAGGTCCATGTCCAAGTCCCGTCCCCTCGTGTTTCGCATCATCGCCGGCCTGGGCCGAGGGCTGGGGCGGCTGCTGCGCGGCAGTGACCGGGCCGCGGGTGGCCTGGCGCGGGTGGCTGCCACCATCGGGCAGGTGGCCCTGGTCTGCCTGGGCGTGCACCTGGCTGCGGATCAGCTGGACGACCGGGCGCTGGCGGGCCTGACCTGGCTGCAGGGCTGGATGGACACCACCCTGGCCGGCCCCCTGGGCAGTGCCGCCGAGTACATCGGCCTGGACTTCGACACCTTCCTGTTCTGGGACGGCCTGCCCCTGGCCACCATCGCGGCCTGGACAGCCCTGGTGGTGGAGCTTGTGGCCGCCGCCTTGCTCAGCACCAGCTTCCTGCTCACCGGACGCAAGCCCCAGCTGTCCTGGAAGGCCTGGCGCCAGGCTCTGAGCATCCACGCTGTGGTGCTGCCCATCGCCTTGGCCGGCGTGCTGCTGGCGGGCAGCTGGTCCATGGCCATGGCCGCCGAAGACCTGCTGCCGGCCCACACCGCCAGCACTTGGGCGGCAGCCGGTCTGGGGCTGGCCGTGCTGCTGCGCTTCGGCTTCCCCGCCTGGGGCCGGGCCGTGGCCGTGCTCGAGCGCTCGGGCAAGGTCCGCCGCGATCTGTTGACCGCCGTGGTGATCCTGCCCGTGGGCCTGCTGGCCTGGATGCACGGGGTCCCGCTGTGGGGGTGGCTGCCATGAGAGGCTGGTCCGAGCTGCTGTTGCTGGGAGCCGTGTGCACGGCCTGCTGGCTGCGCACCCCCGTAGGGGGCCTGGTGCACAACGGCGTGGCCTGGCTGCGAGACGAGCCGGGCCGGGACCTGCTGTCGCACTTCGACACCCAGCTCCCAGCTCGCATGGAGCAGACCCTGCGCGAGGCCCTGGTTTTCACCGAGGTCGAGCCTGCCGACATCCCCGAGGGGTGGAGCCCCGCGCTTCACATCGCGGCACAGGCCCACCTGGGCGAGGAGGCGGCCGCAGAGGTCGCCGCGCTGGGCCTGGACCGGCCCGAGATCGCACTGGAGATCTGGGCTGTGGGCTACGAGCAGCGCGCCCGCGCCATCCGTCGCGCCCGCGCCGCGGGCGAGGCCTACCCCGAGCGGCTGGAGGCCCACCGCCGCTTCCTGCCCGCCGAAGACGCGGCCAGAGCCGACAAGGCCGTAGGCGAAGTGCTGGCCCTGTCCACCGCCCTGGACCTGGCTTGGCCGGTGGACAGCTCCTGGCGGGTCTCGAGCCCCTTCGGCTGGCGGCAGCACCCCACCCTGCGCAAGCGCAAGTTCCACGAGGGCATCGATCTGGCAACCCCGGTGGGCACCCCGGTCCACGCTGCGGCCGCTGGCACCGTGCTGCGCGCCCGCGCCGACGGCGTGAACGGCAAGTACGTCAAGCTCGACCACGGCCACGGGGTCACCACCGCCTACTGCCACGGCGACGCCTTCCACATCCGCAAGGGCCAGTACGTCGACCGCCAGCAGCTCATCATGGACTCCGGCAACACCGGCCGCTCTTCGGGCCCCCACCTGCACTACGGCATCCGCATCGACGGACGCTCGGTGGATCCGGCCCCCTTCCTCGAGCTGGCTGGCAGCTGGAAAGCCCCCGAGCCCGCCACGGCACCGGCCCCCGAGCAGGCGGTTCCGCCCAGCCCCGAGCCCGCCGACCCCGAGCCAGCAGCCCCCGAGCAGCCCCAGCCCGAGCCCCAGCAGCCTGAGCCCCAGCCCCAGCCCCAGCCCGAGCCCGAGCCCGAGCCCGAGCCCGAGCCCGAGCCCACCGAGTCCTCGCCCACCGAACCCCCTGAAACTGCTACGATTGGCGCATGTCTCCCACGCGCCACGTCACCCTCGGGACCCGTGCGCTGCTGAGGCTCGAGCCCAAGGACGCCTCGGACCGCTGGCACGCCCTCTTCCTCGAGTCTGGGCTGCTCACCACTGTGCCATCGGAGCCTGCACGCGGCTCACCCCTCGAGCTACTCCGAGACGCTCGGGAGCGCCTGCTGGGCCTGCAGGCCCTCGAGGGCGAACTGCGCGACGCAAGCGCTCCCACCGGCGGCTTCGGCAACCGCGTCCCCTCCTGGGCCTACGTCGTCGCCCTCGCCATCCCCGTGCTCGCGGCTCAGCTGACCCGGCTGGGGGAGATCCCGGAGGAAGAGCAGCTCTGGTTCGCCCGCGGCCTTCTCATCGGAGGCCTCACGGCCGTGATCGGCCTGGGCTTCGTGGGCTTCCTCGAGTACCGCGCGCGCACTCAGCGCAAGGAGCGCACGGCGGCTCTCGGCGCCCGCATCGCGCCGCTGGCGGCCTCACTGGGCCCGGCTGCCAAGGCGGTGCTCTCCCGCTCGTTCGTGGCCCGGGCCGGCCCGCGCCTGGTGGTCAGCACACCTCATCTCGAGTGGCTCCACTCCAGCGCCGCCGCCGTCCGTCGGGGCACCGGTGTGCGAGCCACCACGGCCATGGAGCTGCAGGACTTGCTCGGGCAGCTCGAAGCCGAGGCTGCCCTGGTGGAGCAGGCCCGGGACCGGCTGCTCCACCAGCCCCCCGATGACTGGTCGGATGACGGTCTGGTGCCCGACCTGGCCCCCTACCGTACCCGGCTGGCCGCCCTGGGCGTGCGCCCCAACCCGCTCGGTGCTGCGCTCGAGGAGGCGTGGGGCTGATCCACGCCCAGGCTCGAAGGCGCCGCCGGCACACGCCGACGCCGCGCCAGCCCACAGGCCAGCCATAGCAGCGGCATGCCCCAGAGCGGGCTGTGGCCGCCGCCACTCCGGCAGCCGCATCCACCCTGCTCCATGCCGGTGTCGCCACGTTCCACCGGGCCAGCGCTGTC
>CAZHIK010000451.1:0-7511 GCA_964532635.1 uncultured Enterobacterales bacterium | reverse complement strand
CCCGCCGATGGACGCCGGAGAATCTCCTGGGCTGAGAGGGAGCGAGGAACGCCCTCACGGCTCGGCGAGGCGGGCGAGCTCCGGGAGCAGGGGATCGGCGGAGTCGGCCCCGATGGGCACCGCGAAGGGTTCGATCTCCATGTGTCCTGGATCGGTGGTCAGCTTCCAGTAGAGGACGCCCCGCAGCGGATCCCGGCGCGAGGCGGTCGTGACATCTGCAAGGGCGCGGAAGGCCAGGGCGCGTTCCATCGGCTCGGGGGGCTGGTCGAGCCAGAACACGGGGCGCCGTGCGTCGCCCTCTCCCACCAGCGAGAACCCCGCGCTGGCCCAGGGGTGGACCGTGCTGTTGCCCCGATCGGTGTAGCCCAGCTCGGTGAAGACAACCGGCCGGTCCCGCAGCTTCTCCTCCCGCTGGAAGGCCTCGATCTCGCGGAACACCAGGCGCCAGCCCTCGGCCAGTTCGCCCTGCAGCGCCTCGTCGGACGGCGGCTCGTCATGCAGCCCCCGCAGGGGGAAGTAGGCGTTGATGCCGATCAGATCCAGGCGGTCCCAGAAGCCGACGGAACGGTACTGGTCGAAGTTTGCGGCGTAGGTCAGCTGGCCCTGGTACACCTCGCGGACCGCCTCGATGGCGGCGTCCCAGTGGGCGGCCTGGGCGCGGCGGCGGGCGTCGACCCGGTCCGCGCCGCCATCCGGTCCGACCACGGACGTGGCCCAGGCGCGGTGCGTGGCGTCCCGGGCGTCGAGGTAGGCCTCCAGCGACGGGTAGCCGCTCGCCCCGTGGTCGGTCAGATGCTGGGCCCCGATCCCGTCCGCCCGGGCCAGCAGGATCGCCCGCTCCGCGGCCTGCTTCTCCCCGTCGAGGTAGTAGGCCTCCAGCTCCGGAATCCGGT
This sequence comes from uncultured Enterobacterales bacterium, assembly GCA_964532635.1. Classification (GTDB taxonomy): domain Bacteria; phylum Myxococcota_A; class UBA796; order UBA796; family JAFGLY01; genus CALDOK01. The sequence goes on along the minus strand of CAZHIK010000451.1, from coordinate 6,618 downwards.
CCACGGGGATCGTGGATGCCAGGGTGTTGAGCTCGCTCCCCACGGCGAAGACGTCGACCCCCTCGGCCTGGCAGATCGCCGCCCAGTGGACGAGGAAGTGGGTGTACTGGGCAAACCACGAGTCGAGTTGCTCGTCGGTCCGCGGTGCGATCATCCCGTGCCAGAGGAACTCGTTGGCCTCGAAGGCGTGGTCGAGCGCCACCCGGGCCACGAACACCACCCGCAGCCCCCGCGCCCGGGCCGCGCGGATCTCGGAGACGACGGCCGGGGCCTCGTCGTCGTACCAGAGGTGGTCCGTGTCCCACCCGCCCTGCATGGCATAGACGGTGACCGCCACGGTGTTCAGGCCGGCGTCGTCCAGGGCGGCGGCCCAGACGTCGTGGTCCGGTTCGTTGACCTGGATTCCACCGACGTAGGTCGGCGTGGTCGGGGGACGGGGGGAGCATCCGATGGACAGCGCGAGCAGCAGGAGCGGGGCGAACCGACGCATGCCCCTGGTGTACGCAGGCAGCTCGCAGATGACAAGGGGGCGGGGTGCGGAGGCTAGAAGAGGCTGTTGATGCGCATGTACAGGCGGACCTCGTAGCGCTCGCCGGCCTTCCAGAACTCCCAGGTGAAGAGCTGGCGCTCGCCACTCTGGGGGTAGTTGGCGAAGTCCCAGTCCCGGGCGAACAGGTGGTAGTCGGCGCCGAGCATGAGGCCGTCGGTGGTGGAGAACCGCTCGTCCTCGCTCATCAGGTAGCTACCTCCTGCGTTGCCCTGGTCGTGGAGGACCCCGTACCAGGCCTCGTTGTCGTACAGGTAGTCCGTGCTGTCGGGGGAGAGGAGCCACCAGGCGCTGGCGGTCGCCACGTCCGCGCCGCTGGGCCCCTTCTGCGCCGAGTGGCCGGCCGCGGCGGCGTCGATGCGCCACTCGTGACAGTACTTGGCGCTCGAGCTACCCGCCGGGCAGGCGCCCTTGTAGTCGATCTCGTTTGCGGCGTAGGAGGTGTGGGGGACGTAGAAGGTCACCGGGCCGCCGCAGAGGAAGATTGGACACCACGGAGGCGGCGACGAGACTGCCTCGTTGTAGAAGCTGACGTCGGTGGGCACCGGCAGCCAGACGATCTCCATGAAGTCGGCGAAGAACCGGATCTCGCAGATGTCACCGTCGGCGTCGAGGAACACCTCCCGGTAGATCCCCTCCTCGTCGACGTACCCGTCGAGGAACTCGGCGAGCTCCACCACCGGAGCCTCGGGGTCGAACACGATCGGCTCGCCGGCCTCCATGACCTCGTAGATCTCGGGATCGATCTCCGCACTCGCCAGTCCGGCCATGATCAGCGACAGGGCGAGGGCAACCACGTACTCCAACGATTTCATCAGACCTCTCCTTCCAGGTTTTGGGTGATCCGCGAGGAAGCGGGGCATCGCCTCCTGCCCACCCGGTGGGTCTGGCAGAGGGGTACACGGACCGATCGGTTTCCTTACATCCGGGCACCGAGGGGATGCGGATCGGCGATCGGCGCCTCCCGATCTTTGCGGGAGACACCTCCCACCTTTTCGCGGTAGGTAGGTCCCATGAGAAGCGCGTCCATCGCCCCGGCCTGCCTGCTCCTCACCCTGCTCGGGATCGGCTGCGCCGGGACGGTGTCCAGCAACGACCAGTGGATCGGCGTCTCGGTCGGGGGGCAGCACAGCTGCGGCCTGCGTGTGGGCGGGACCGTCACCTGCTGGGGCTACGACCGCCGGGGCCAGGCCACCGCCCCCGAGGGGGACTATCTGGCCGTCAACGCTCGCAGCGAGCACACCTGCGCCCTGCTCGAGGACGCCAGCATCCGTTGCTGGGGCTCCGACGACTTCGACCAGACGAAACCCGATCCCGACGGGGTCTACACCGCCCTGGCCACCGGCGCCTATCACGGTTGCTCGCTGGCCGACGACGGACAGCTGGCGTGCTGGGGCTGCGGCGAGGACAAGGACTTCGGTCAGTGCAGCCCCCCGGATCTGCGCTTCTCCGCGGTGGGGGACGGCAGCCGACACATGTGCGGCGTGGACCAGGACGGGATCCTGCGCTGCTGGGGCGACGACGAGTACAACCAGTCGTTCCCCCCGGCCGGGCTCCACGTCCAGGTCAGCGGCGGCCGCTACCACTCCTGTGCCCTGGATCCGGACGGGGCGATCACCTGCTGGGGCCGCGACGACGTGGGCCAGTCCACCCCTCCGGAGGGGAGCTTCACCCAGCTCAGCGCGAGCGGTGGATCCACCACCTGCGGGCTCCGGAGCGACGGCGTCGTGGTCTGCTGGGGCGACGACAGCTTCGGACAGGGCTCGCCCCCGGCCGAGACCTTCGTCCAGATCAGCACCGCCAGCCGTCACGCCTGCGGCCTGCGCGAGGACGGTCACATCGAGTGCTGGGGCTGTGGCACCCAGTTCATCGACGGCGGCAACACCCTCTCCTACCACGGTGAGTGTAATCCGCCGTGATCCCCGCCCTCCTCCGCCGCCCCCCACCGCCGGTGCTGGTCAACGTCGAACACTACCGGGGCTGCAACCTGCGCTGCTCGATGTGCGTGGTCGGGCTGACGAGCACGGCAGGCGAGCACCGGAGCATCGAGCGCGGCCTCCTGGATCACATCGGGCGCGAGGTCCTGGGTGACGCCGAGCTGCTCACGCTGTCGGCCGCCGGCGAGCCGCTGCTCGATCCGCGGCTGGACCGGATCCTGGCCCTCGCCGACGGGAGCCGAACCCGCCTGCACCTGGTCACCAACGGGACCCGGCTGCCCCCCACCCTCGACCGCCTGCTGGCCCTGACCGACGTGTTCCTGTTCACGGTGAGCGCCGTGGACGAGGTGACCTTCGGGCCGATCCGCGGTGGCGCGAGACTGGGGCAGGTCACCGCCAACATCCAGCAGGTGGTCCGCCGTGCCGCCCGGCTGTCCCACCCGCCGCGGCTGGGGATATCCACGGTGGTGGACCGGCGCAACCTGTCCCAGCTGGTCCCCCTGGTAGAGCTGACGCACGAGCTGGGCCTCGAGCGACTGGGGGTGAGCCACCTGACCGTGTTCCACCGCGGCATGGACTCCCTGTCACTCCGCGGGGATCCCCGACGCGTGGCGGCGACCTTCGCCGATGCCACGCGCCGCGCCCGTCAGCTGCGCGTGACCCTGACCCTGCCGCCGGACCTGGACGGCCGCCCGCCGCCGGCGCCGACCCTGGGGGAGCACCTCCGGCACCTGGCGCGGGCCGCCAGGCACGGGGATCGGCGGCGCGCGTTCCGCCTCTACCGCCGGCGCCTGCGGCAGGCTCGCTGGGCCCGCAGGTCAGGGGGACGGGTGCCCTGCGACTACCTGATGAACCGGACGTACATCGGCATCGACGGGGACGTCGCTCCCTGTTGTATGCCCGGTCGGCCCGTGGCCGGAAGCCTGCGCGAGGCGCCCTTCGACGAGATCTGGGGCGGACCGGTCCTCTCCGCCATGCGCCGGGGTTTCCTCGAGGGTCGTCCCTTCGACTGCTGCGCGCACTGCAGCGTCAACACCACCCACGGCTACCGTCCCGCCGATCCAGCCACCGAGCGGCCCCCGAGCCAGCAGCTCGTGGATCCGCCGCCCCTGGGCGGCGGCGCCCCGTCCGGGCGTTGACCCGCGGCGAGGCCCTCACAGGTACTCCGCCAACCTCGCCCGGAAGCGGGTGTAGACGAAGGAGACCGCGATCAGGACCAGGCCCAGCACCACGAAGGAGAGGATCCGGGGCACACCGGTCAGCCCCCGCAGATCGTAGACGAACAGCTTGAGGATGCAGCCGGAGAGCAGCGCCAGCCCCGCGACCCGCGCCAGCCGCTCCCGCATCAGGAAGCCCAGGGCCACCAGGACCATACCCTCGATGCTGAGCCAGACGGTCAGGGCCGTGCCCTCGGCCTGGATCGCGATGTACCCGGTCAGCAGGGCCGCGAAGCCCGCCAGCCAGATCAGCCGTGGAATGGAGGGGACCAGCCCGGGGTCGGCATCGCCCCGGCGAAGCTCCAGGATCCGCTGGACGCCGTACCCGAGCAGCATGCCGGCACAGGCGAGGGGCAGCGCCGCCGAATTCGGCCAGTCGTCGAGGGTCCGTTCCCACAGGATCACGTCGGCCACGAGACACCACCCCACCGCCGCGACCCCCGCCGCCAGCGCGGGCCACTGCCAGCGCTCCTTCCCCGTGACCAGGTGGGCACCGAGCAACGCCAGGGCCAGCGCCGCCCAGCCGGCTCCGGTCCAGATGTCGGACAGCTCGACCAGCAGCGACCACCCCACGGAGATCGCACCCAGCCAGATCGCGCACACCCGCAGCACGCCGGCCGCCAGCGCGTCCCCTGCGCGCCGGCCCGCGAGCTTCAGCAGCCGGTAGGCCAGGGCCAGCTGGAGCACGAGGGCGGCGACCAGCCCGGACCGCGCCCACCAGGGATCCTGGGGGTCCGACATCCCCAGGTTGACCGCCCACAGGTGCAGGGTCGCCACGACCATCATCGCGGCCCCGTAGAGGCCCCAGACCCGGGAGGACCGGGCGATGCTCACCGCCAGGTAGACCAGCCCCAGGGCACCCCAGGCCAGGGCAACCCAGTCCTCCAGTCCGCGGAGCGCGGCCTCGTCCCGCACCAGCATCGCCACGGCCACGGTGGGGATCGCCAGCATCCCCAGCGCCAGCCCCCCGAGCAGGGGTGGCGAGGCGATCTGCCGTGCAGCGCCCTCGACATGGTCCGCGACAGCGCGGGCGGACGCGGCGTCGGCTCGGATGCGCCCCACCAGCAGTGCCGCGCCGTACAGCAGGGCCGAGGTCAGCGCCACCGACACCACCCGCGCCGGCAGGGCCAGGGAGGTGCCCGCCAGGTCCCAGCTGACGGCCGCCAGCGCCACCCCCGCGGTCAGGGCCAGCAGGGCCCCCTCCGCCAGCAGCTCGGGCAAGCCGAAGCGACGGGCGAGCTCCAGGTGGACCAGCACCGCGACCGCCAGCGTGGGCGCGACCCACGGCTCCGGCACGTCGTGCCACACCAGCAACACCAGCCCCACGCCGCCGAGGACCGAGTAGAGCACCGCGATCGCCCGCTCCCCCGTGGACAGGGACGAGGCGCCGGCGCCCCTGGTCGCGGCTGGACTCACGATCAGGCTGTAGGCCGCGTAGAGCAGGGCCAGGGTCAGGCCGACGCTCAGCGGGCGGATCCCCTCGGGTGTCCCCGCCGGGGGAGACAGGTTGAGCACGCTGAGCACCACCACCGCGGCGGGTGCCAGCAACGCAGCCTCGACCAGCAGGTCGCGGAAGCTACGGCGGCGACCGATCAGCGCCCACAGGACCGCGATCGCGGCCATCGCCGGCGCGACCCACATCCGCGGCACCTCCCAGGCGATGGGTGGGAGCAGCAGGACGGTCCCGATGCCGGCGAGAACGACCGGAGCCACCTGTCGCTCACCATCGGCCAGGGACGCCTGCCACGGGCCCCGCATCAGGGCCGAGTCGATCAGGCACAGCAGCGCCGCGGCCAGCAACACGGGGCTGCGGAAGGGCCCCATCGTCCAGTCGGCCGGGAAGGGCGCCAGACCCAGATGAGCCGCGGCCATGCCGCTCAGCACCGCGGCCAGCGCGGCGTAGGCCGCGATCCGGAAGGTCGCCTCCCGCAGGACCACACCACCGACCAGCGCCAGCTGGGCGACGAACATCAGCCAGATCGGCACCCAGCCGTGCCCCAGCCCGAGATGGAGCGGGCCCGCCGCCCCCAGCGCGGCCAGGCCCACGATCGGCGACAGCCGGAACAGCAGGTCCCGCCCGCGCCGTCCGAGCCTCCACGCCACCCCCAGGTAGGCCAGGCCCAGCCCCGCCGCCACCAGCCAGGTGTCGTCCGGTTGCACCCTCTGCACGGCGTAGGTCAACAGGCCGAACACCCCGATCAGATTGGCCAGGAAGGCCGAGACGGCCCAGGCCCCTCCGGGGCGCCCCCGCCCCTCGACCACCGCCACCAGGAGCAGCAGCCAGGTGAGGAGGAGGGCGCCGATCACGGGCCACAGGGCCGCCGTTCGCTCCGCCGCGGACCACACCTCGAGCTGCGGCACCAGCCACAGCGCCAGGGTGACCCAGGTCGCCAGGCTGCCCAGCGCCAGCAACCGCAGCCAGCCCCGGTGCCAGGCCAGCACCGCGATCGCGCCCGCGCCCACCGCGGTCGCCAGCAGGTTGAAGCTGGCCAGGTGCATCCAGGCCGAGATCCCGAGGGTGAGGTAGATCAGCAGGAAGGCGAAGACCGTGGTCCACTCGTTGCGGTAGCGCAGGCTGAACCCGACGGCGGCCGCCGCGGCCACCAGCAGCGCCACCAGGGCCACGTTCTGCGAGCCGATGATCTGGGCCGCGGGGATGAAGTGGGCGGCGAAGGTGACGAAGTAGATCGTCGCCCAGGCCCCGGCCAGCAGGCCGCGGCCAAACGTCCGGTAGGCCTCCCGGCGCTCGGCCAGCAGGCCCAGGGCCAGCATGACGGCACCGGCACCGTACCCGGACGCGACCTTCCCCGCCGCGCCGAGATGGGCCAGGGTGAACGCCAGGAAGAGCACCACGCCGATCACCACGATCACCACACCCGCCTTGAGGAACAGCTGGCGCCCGAGCAGGTCCTCCAGG
>CAZHIK010000450.1:0-7516 GCA_964532635.1 uncultured Enterobacterales bacterium | reverse complement strand
ACTTCTTCCTCATCGGTGGCTGCGACGGTGCCAAGTCCGGCCGCAACTACTACACCGAGATGGCCGAGGCCGTGCCCGATGACGCCGTCATCCTGACCCTGGCCTGCGGCAAGTACCGCTTCAACAAGCTCGAGTTCGGCACCATCGGTGGCATCCCGCGCCTGCTGGACATCGGCCAGTGCAACGACGCCTACAGCGCCGTGGTCATCGCCCAGGCCCTGGCCGAGGCCTTCGACACCGACGTCAACGGCCTGCCCCTGAGCATGGTGCTGTCCTGGTACGAGCAGAAGGCGGTCTGCATCCTGCTGTCCCTGCTGCACCTGGGCGTGCGCGACATCCGCCTCGGCCCCTCACTGCCGGCGTTCGTCACCCCGCCCGTGCTCCAGGTCCTGGTGGACAACTTCGCCATCAAGCCCACGGGCACGGTGGACGAAGACCTGGCGGCCTGCCTGGCGGGGAACTAGCTCCGCGGGCCTCGAATGCCCCTCGCTCTCCGCTCTGGCGCCCTCTTCCCCGCTCGGGGGAGGGGGCGTTCGTCATTCTTCCCCGCGGGGGAGGATGACGGTCTCGTCGTCGTCGCCTTCGACCACAGCGGCTTCGTGGATGAACTCGAACAGCGCGTCGTCGACCCGGATGGAGGAGCCGGGCTCGAGGAAGGCTTCGCGTACGCGCTTGCCATCGACCTCGACGCGGTAGGCCCAGCTCCAGGCCCGGATCAGGTGGCGTTCGCCGTCCCAGCGGATCTCGGCGACAGGCTGGCTGGTGAGATCGAGGTCGATGGGGACGTCGCCACCCGGGCCGATGGTGAGGCGCCGGCTGCCCGGCCGCCAGCGGGAGCCGTCGCCGCCTTTGCGACGCAGCACAGCTTGGTCGGCGGGTTCGGGGCTCTCGACCTCTTCGGACTGGATGCACATGGTGTGCATGTTGTCGGGCTTGGCCTTGGGGGTGCGGCTGGAAAGGGAGGCCAGGCGGGTGACCTGGAGCAGGTCGACCTTGCGCTCGTCGTTGAACTCGAGCCGGAAGCTGCCGATCTTCACCACGTCGCCGTGCTCGAGCTCGCAGCGCTCCGTTCGGACGTCGTTGACCTTGAGCCCGTTGGTGGAGCCCTGGTCCACCACCGAGTAACGTCCGGCCTCGACGACGATGCTGGCGTGGCGCCGGCTGACTGCGATGTCGGGCAGGACCAGGTGGGCGCTGTCGTCGCGCCCGATGACCACCTGCTCGCGCCGGATGCGGAACACGCGGTCCTGCTCTCCAGCTTTTCGGATCACGAGCAGGGCCACGATTCCTCCTTCCTCTCTTCCATCATCCCTTTCGGCTCGGGCCACCGCGGCTCGAACGTGAGGGTGTCACGTCTTGTCCCCCTATCGTCGTTGACTCGGAGGGGGGGCTGCGCTGATAGGATTTCCGGTCCATGAGCCTCGTCCCGCCTGTCGCTGCCGCGCTCCTCACCCTGGCTCTGGTGGTGCCGGCGGAGCTCCACACCGATCCGATCATGCTCATCCTGGGGCGCTTCGTGCCCGGTGGCTCCTGGGTGCAGGCGTGCTCGCTGGCGGCCTATGCCGCCTTCGTGGCCCACAAGCTCATGGATCCCAGGGTCCACGCCCGCTGGAGGCCGTGGCTCTGGCGGCTGTTCTCCGCTGTGTTCTTCCTGCAGCTGGGCCTGGGGATCGCGGGCTTCGAGCGCCTGCTCATGTCCGGACGGCTGCATCCTCCTGTGCCAGCCGTGATCCTGGCCGGGCCGGTCTTCCGGGGAGAGGGCCTGCTGATGGTATTCCTGCTGCTGGGCACCCTGGTGCTGTCCGGCCCCACCTGGTGCAGCCACCTCTGCTACGTCGGCTCCTGGGACGATGCGGCGGCCCGCGCTCGCAAGCGCCCGGGTCAGCTGCCGCGCTGGAGGCACGCCCTGCGCGCGGTGGTGCTGGTGGCGGTACTCCTGGGCGCGTGGGGGCTTCGACGAGCGGGGGTGCCCCCGGTCACAGCGGGCTGGATCGCCGTGGGGTTCGGCGGGATCGGCGTGTTGGTGATGCTGGGGGTGTCCCGTAGGCTCGGGGTGATGGTCCACTGCCTGGTGTTCTGTCCTGTCGGCTTGGTGGTCAACGCCCTGGGCCGGTTCCATCCCTTCCGCTTGAGCATCGATGATGGCTGCACCCGCTGCGGGGCCTGCACCCTGGCCTGCCGCTACCAGGCCCTCGAGCCTGGCCACGTCGAGGCGGGGCGGCCCGGCTTCACCTGCACCCTCTGCGCGGAGTGCCTGCCGCGGTGCAGTGGGCGCTTCATCCGCTTTCGCTTCCTGGGGTTGGGGCCCGAGCGTGCCCGCGCCTGCTTCGTGGTGTTGATGGCGGTGCTGCACTCCAGCTTCCTGGGGCTGGGCATGATCTGAGCGCGATGGGATAGGGCAGGGGGTATGGACATGCAGATTCAGTGGTTCGGTCTCGTGCTCACCCTCACCAGCCTGATCTCGGCGTTGGGGGTGCTGGTGCTGCTGGGAGTGGCGCTGGTGGCGGTCCGCAAGGCCGACACCGGGGCGGGGCTGCTGCTCGCCGCGGCGGCGCTGATCGAAGGCTCCACGGTGTTCTTGGAGTGGCTGGGCGCCGCGCTCAACACCTTCCTCGGCTACGGCTGGGGCTGGGTGCAGCTCTGGAACGTCGTCTCGGCCCTCCGGCCCCTGGGGCACCTGGTGGTGCTGGTGCTCGTGGCCTTGGCTGCGATGCGCCTGGCCAAGGGGCGCTGATCTCACGCGAGCTTGTCACCAATTGTGATCATCTGCCCCTCGAAGCGACACACCTACGTTCCACGAACGACCACCGGTTTTTCACAGGCGGGCCCCTCGCGCATCGAATACCGTGCAGTGTCCGCCTGGAGGAGATCATGAGCCCGCTTCGCACGCTCCCGTTGCTCGTGCTGCTCTGCGTCGGCTGCCCCCCTGGGGACGACACCGCGAAGCTCGACGACACCCAGCCCGACACCACCTGGGAACCGGACGTGGCTCGGGTCGATGCCGTGGCCTGGACCACCCACACCGACATCGAGTCGCTCGTCTACGTCACCTTCGATCAGGTGCAGGAGGCCACGGCCTGGGTGGAGTTCAAGCCCACAGAGGACGAGGACTGGATGCTCTCCCCCACCCAGGAGCTCGGGGTCGAGCAGGGCGAGTTTTTGCTGCTGGGCGTGCCCTACGCCGCCGAGTTCGTCTTCCGCGTCGGCAACGACCTGGGCGATGGTGCTGTGTACAGCGAGGAGTTCACGGGCACCACGCCGGAGCCCCCCGGCTCGCTGCCCCTGGTCCAGCTCCACACCAGCGACCCGGAATCCTACGAGCCCAGCGGTGAGTTCCTGATCACCAGCGTCAACGCCATCACCGGTGGATGGGTCTCGGGCACCTTCTTCCGGGTGATCATCGACCGCAAGGGCCGCACGGTGTGGGCCCAGGAGACCGCTGACCACCACTGGACCACCTTCATGCGGATCGCGCGCAACGGCGAGGACCTGCTGGCCGACAAGTTCAGCTACTGGGCCAACTGGGACACGGGCGCGGCCTCCACCGTGCAGCGCATGAAGATCGACGGCACGATCGTCGAGGAGTACGCCACCCCGGGCGGTCACCACGCCTTCACCGAGCTGCCCGATGGCTCTTTGGTCTGGCCCGCGGCCACCTGGACCACCGAGACCGTGGAGAAGCTCGACCCGGACGGCAACCAGACCACCCTGTTCGACTGCGAACAGTTCCACGCCGAGCGCGACATCCTGGCCATGTGCCAGTCCAACACCATCACCTGGGACGAGCCCACCGACACCTTCCTCATCTCCCACTACACCACCTCCACCCTGGTGCAGTTCGACCACGCCAGCGGCGAGGTGCTGCGGGTGATGGGCGCCCTGGTGGGTGACTACGAGTTCGTGCCCGAGACCTCGGCCTTCGACTGGCAGCACGGTGCCTACTGGCTCGACGCCGACACCCTGCTGCTGTCCACCCACCGCACCGACGTCGACGAGGAAGACCTCGAGACCGTGGTGCGCGAATACGACATCGACGACGACGCGATGACGCTCACCAACACCTGGAGCTTCGGCGAGGGCGAGGGGCTGCACGCCCACACCGCCGGTGAGGCTCATCGCTTGCCCAACGGCAACACCCTGCACAACTACGGCAGCTGGGGCCGCCTGCGCGAGGTCACCCCCGACGGCACCATCGTCTGGGATGTCGACTGGCGCATCGAATTGGACGAAACCACCGACCGGCTCGTCGGCCGTAGCATCTTCGTCGAGGACCTCTACGCCTTCGCACCCTGAGTCAACACGAGGAGACACCATGCGCACCATCACCCCGATCTTCCTGCTGCTCGTGGGATGCAGCTCCACGGTCGTGCTCGAAGACGCCAACAACTACGGCTACACCGGCGACATCGACGCCCCCAGCCACGAGATCGCCAACCTCGAGGACATCGAGGTCTGCTGGGATCAGGTCACCGACGACATCCAGTGCCACGAAGTGGACCCCTCCACCGACCTCGGTCTGGTCACCCTCGCGCGCTTCAGCGATCTGGACGAGCAGGAGATCGAGGGCCAGCTCAGCACCGACACCCTGGACCAGAACGCCTTGGGCGGCTTCCTGCTCTACGAGATCGAGGCGGGCGAGAGCTGCTCGATGCTCTCCGAGTTCACCATGGACGGCACCGTGGTGCCGCTGTTCGACCACGTCTACGAAGGTGGAGGCACCTACCTGCTGCTCACCAGCCGAGGTACCACCCCGGGCCAGAACATCGTCTCCATGGACTTCATCGTCCCCACCACCGGCTCGGACGTCACCTCCCTCTCCTTGGGGCCCGCCTGCGAGACCTTGGACTTCCAGGCCGAGCTGGTCTCCGCCGAGCCCGTCGAGATGAAGGCCGGCGGCTCCAGCTGGGTGGTGGACTACGGCGGCTTGACCACCAACGGCCTGGGCAACGCCATCGTGCTGGCCAACATCGATCGGCTGCTGCTGGGCTACTACGCCGGCATGAGCGTGGCCGATGTCGAAGCTGACTTCCTCGACCTCGAGCTGGTCGCCGACCGGCTGTACCAGATGGACAGCTCCATGCTGTTCAACACCATCGAGGCCGACCTGGCGCAAGCCAGCGGTCCGGATGGTGACTTCACCGGCTTCGATGAGACCGACGGCACCTGGATTCTCGCGCTCATGTGCACCACCTGCTCCAACCCCGCCCCCTTGTTCGCCACCGTCATCGTCCCCAACTAGGCGAGGCCGCCATGCAGCGCACCATCCTCCTCTCGTCCCTGCTGCTGATCGGCTGCGGCCCGGGCATCTCCAACGTCGAGGTCACGATGAGCGAGGTCATTCCCACGGTGGCGACCGTCACCTGGGAGACCAAGACCGAGACCACCGGCTACGTGGCCTTCGGCCCCGGCGACGACCTGTCGATGGCCACGGCCCTCGAGACCGAGCCGGCCACCGAGCATGTGGCAACCCTGCTGGGCGTGCCCGCCAACACCGACGCCAGCTTCCAGGTGGTGCTGGTGGACGAAGACGGCACCGAGACCGCCGGTGAAGTCGTCGACTACACCACCGGCGGTCAGGCCGCCGGCCTGCCCACTCTGGAGGTCACCGGCGAAGGCATGGACCACTACATGGTGCTGCCCCTGCTGGGCTCACCCGTAGGCCTGTCCGTGCTCGACCCCGATGGCAACATCCTGTGGTGGCACTTCGAGGACCGCGGGCTGGACGTCTACCGGGCGCGGCTGAGCGTCGATGGTCAGAGCCTGCTGTACAACGCGGCCTCGGTCTCCGGTGATCCCAGCGACGAGAGCCAGCTGATGCGGGTGTCCCTCGACGGCACGACCGTCGAGGGCATCGACATCCCCCTGCTGGCCCACGACTTCGTGGAGCACGCCGACGGCACCATCGGCGCCATGGTCATCGAGTACCGCGATGACATCAAGGGCGACAGCATCGTGGAGATCGCCCCCGACGGCTCCCAGACCACCGTCTGGACCTCCTGGGACTGCTTCGACCCCGACGTCCACGTGGTGGACGGCACCGACGCCAAGTACGGATGGACCTTCGCCAACGCCCTGGACTACGACGGCACCTACTACTACATGTCGCTGCGCAACTTCAGCACCATCGTACAGATCGACCCGCGGGATGGCAGCTGCGGCTGGGCCTTCGGCGACATCGGCGCCACCATCGAGCCCGCCAGCGGCTCGGATCACTTCATGCACGAGCACCAGTTCGAGGTGCTCGAAGACAGCCTGCTGGTGTTCGACAACGACGGCTCGGTGCTCCAGGAGTCCCGGGTGCTCGAGTACGCCTTCGACGCCGAGGCGGGCACCGCAGAGCAGATCTGGGAGTACAGCACCGATCCAGCGGTGTGGAGCTTCGTGCTGGGTGACGTGTACCGCTTCGACGACGAGGACACCCTGGTGACCTGGAGCGTCAACGGACTCATCGAGCGGGTGGATCCCGACGGCAACGCCGAGTGGTCCTTGTCCTCCACCTTCGGCAGTGCGTTTGGCTTCAACACCGTGCGGGAAGACCTCTATGCGGCTGATGATGCGATGTAGGGGAGGGGTTGACCCCCTCCCGTTTTGGCTCACGAAGCGCTCCTTGTGGCGGGCGGGGGTGAACCCCGCCCCTACAATTGCGCTTGCGACAACTCTCCTCATCGCGCCCTCCACCGCCCACGCCGCGGGCTACTACGTCACCGGCGTCGGCGTGCGCGGCATGGGACGGGCGGCGGCGAATACGGTGGGCGCCGACGACATGAGCGCCCAGTACTACAACCCCGCGGCGCTCACCCGGATCTCGAGCCAGGTGGAGCTGCAGCTGGCCGGGGTGCATCAGTCCGTGTACTTCGCGCGGGCCGACGAATTGGTCAGCGGCGGTGGGACCGAGAGCTTCGAGCCCGTGCGCAACAGCGCGCCGCCCATGCCCATCCCGGCTATGGGTGCTGCCACCAGCTTCGGTGTGCCGGATCTCACAGTGGCGCTGGGGATCTACACCCCGTACGCCCCGCTGCTGGCCTTCCCGGAAGATGGGGCCCAGCGCTTCAGCCTGGTGGACTCCACCGTGCTGTCGGGCAACGTGGGGCCATCGGTGGCCTACCGCTTCCTTGACCAGCTGAGTGTCGGCGTGGGCGTGGCCTATACCTTCCTGCAGGTGGACCAGTCCCTGTCGGCCCACATGGTGCCCAAGGGCTTCGGGGCCACCGACGATCCAGGCTACGACATCGACACCACGATCACGGCGATGGACCCCTTCGCCATCACCTGGAACGCGGGCCTGCTCTATGAGCCGACCGATGGGAAGTGGGCCGCCGCGGTGGCCTTCGTGCCGCCGGTGAACTTCGACGCCACCGGCAGCCTGACCTCGGATCTGTCCAGCAACGCCTACTTCACGGGCGAGAGCGACATGGGCAAGATCATCCTGGTGGACTCGGCCACCGACGACGACGTGGCCCTGTCGGTCACCATGCCTATGATCCTGCGGGCCGGTGGCTTGTTGCGTTTCGGCGAT
>CAZHIK010000449.1:0-7527 GCA_964532635.1 uncultured Enterobacterales bacterium | reverse complement strand
AGCGCGTATCCCTGGAACCTTCGCGGACTCTGGCGGAGTTTCGGCTGCTGCCTGGGCTCACCACCCGAGCCCACGCGATGGACGCCATCACCCTGCGCACCCGGCTGGCAGAGCGCCCGGGCACCAGCGAGCATCTCGAGCTCAACATCCCCCTGGTGTCCGCGGCCATGCAGTCGGTCTCGGGTCAGCGCATGGGCATCGCCCTCGCCCGCGAAGGCGGGGCGGCGTTCATCTTCTGCTCGCAGCCGATCTCCGAACAGGCCTCGATGGTCCAGCAGGTCAAGAGCTTCAAGGCTGGCTTCGTCACCCCCCGCACCGTGGGGCCCGACACCACCATCGCCGAGCTTCATAGGCTCTCACGCACCACCGGCTACTCCACCTTCCCGGTTGTCGACAGCGACGGCACGCTGCTGGGGCTCATCACGCGCAACGACTACTCCCACGTGCGCCACGCAGAGCTGCCCGTCAGCGCGCGGATGGTGCCCCGGGACAGGCTCGACGTGGGGATCGAGGTCACCAGCCTGTCGGAAGCCAACGACCTGCTGCTCGAGAGCCACCACAGCGGCCTGCCCATCGTCGATGCCCAGGACCGGTTGCAGTATCTGGTGTTCAAGAAGGACATCCGCGACGAACGCCACCACCCACTGCAGGTGGTGGACGGCCACAAGCGCCTGCTGTCGGTGGCTGCCATCAACACCCACGACTTCGCGGAGCGAGTGCCCGCTCTTGTGGAAGCCGGGGTGGACGCTGTGGCCATCGACTCTTCGGACGGCTTCTCGGTCTACCAGCACGACACCATCCGCTGGATCGTGTCCCACTTCCCTGCCTTGCCCATCATCGGCGGCAACGTCATCACCGCCGCGGGCTTCCGCTACCTGGCGGAAGCTGGCGCCAACGCCATCAAGGTGGGCATGGGCGGTGGCTCCATCTGCATCACCCAGGAGCAGAAGGGCACCGGCCGCGGCCTGGCGACCTCCATCCTCGACGTGGTGCAGGAGCGCGACCATTTCTTCGCCGAGACCGGTCGCTACGTTCCGGTCATCGCCGACGGTGGCATCGTCACCTCCAAGGACATGGTCATCGCGATGGCCATGGGGGCCGACGTCGTCATGGCCGGCCGCTGGTTCGCGCGCATGGAGGAGTCCCCAACCACCAAGGTCAACCTTGGTGGCCGTGTCATGAAGCCCTACTGGGGCGAAGGCTCCGCCAAGGCCCAGGAGTGGCGCTCCCAGCGCTACCACCAGGGCAAGTTCGTCGAGGGAGTCGAAGGCTTCGTTGACTACGCCGGCACCATCGCCGACAACCTGGGCCCCACCCTCGCCAAGATCATCGCGTCCATGTCCTCCTGCGGTGCGGCCACCGTGCGTGAGCTGCACGAGGTGGCCGAGCTCGAGCTGGTCTCGGCCCTGTCCATCCGCGAGGGCAAGGCCCATGACATCAAGATGACCCCTCGGGATCACGACTTCCAGGACGAGGCATAGCACCATGACCACAGCCATCGTGATGGGCTCCCAGTGGGGCGATGAGGGCAAAGGAAAGGTCGTCGACCTCCTGGCCCGCGGTGCGGATGTCGTCGTCCGTTTCCAAGGCGGCGCCAACGCCGGGCACACCATCTGGCACGGCGAGCGCAAGGTGGTGCTCCACCAGCTGCCCTCCGGCGTGCTGACCCCCGGCTGCCTCAACCTGGTGGGCAATGGGTCCGTGGTGGACCTCGAGCTTCTGGTGCAGGAACTGGACGAGGTGGCCACCGCGGGGGTCGCGCCCACCCCCGACTCCCTGGCCATCTCGTCGCTGGCACACCTGGTCACCCCCATCCACAAGCGCGTGGACGGGATCGCTGGTGGGCGCATCGGCACCACTGGTCGCGGCATCGGCTTCGCCTACGCCGACAAGGCCCGGCGCATCGGTGTGCGCGCGTCCGCGCTGGTGGACGGTACCCTCCACGACGCTATGCTCGAGCAGCTCGAGCAGCACAAGCCCTGGCTCGACGCCCACGATCCCGGCGCCTGCGAAGAGCTGCTGCGCCGCATCGAGCTGTTCACCCGGGCCTTCGATCAACTGCGACCGTTCGTGCGCGACATCCGCCCGGAGCTTCACAGCGCGCTCCAGGCTGGCCGCAACGTGCTGTACGAGGGCGCCCAGGGCGCCCTTCTCGATCTGGATCACGGCACCTACCCCTTCGTCACCTCCTCGAGCACCGCCATCGGTGGGGCGCTCACCGGCACCGGGGTCTACACCCCCTTCGACCACCGCATCGCGGTGGTCAAGGCCTACACCACCCGGGTGGGCCACGGCCCATTCCCCACCGAGCTGCACGGCTCCATCGGAGAAGACCTACGCGCCCGCGGGCACGAGTACGGCGCCACCACCGGGCGGCCTCGCCGCTGCGGCTGGCTGGACCTGCACCTGCTCCGCCACGCCACCCGCGCCAGCGGCTACTCGGGCATCGCGCTGACAAAGATCGACTGCCTGAGCGGGCTACCGGAGCTGAAGGTCTGCGTGGACCGGGACCCCACAGGCGAGCCCGTCTACACCACCCTGCCCGGCTGGAGCGAGGACATCCTGGGAGCTCCCTCCCTCGAGTCCCTGCCCGCCAACGCCCGGTCCTACATCGACTTCATCACCGAGCAACTCGGTGTGCCCATCTCCATCCTCTCCACGGGTCCGGACCGCGACCAGACCCTCGTGCTGGAGGCACCATGGTAGCCAGCGACGACAGATTCCAGGGCAGCAGCGGCCTGGACATCGACCTTGGCAACGCCTGCTCCAAGACCGCCTACGGCTGGGCCAAGCGCAGCTTCGAAAACCGCTGGAACAAGCTGGGCATGCCCTGCCTGGGGGTCGAAGGCGGATTCTCCAACATGATGGACTACGGCGATCTGCGCATCGCCATGTCATCGGATGGCATCGGCACCAAGGTCGAGCTGGCAGAGCGCACGGGGGTCTACGACACCCTGGGCTTCGATCTGGTGGCCATGACCTGCGACGACCTGGTGGCCAACGGCATCGAGCCGGTCAACCTCACCAACATCCTCGACGTCGATCGCCTGGACCATCGGGTGGTCGATCTGCTCATGAAGGGCCTTCACGATGCGGCCAAGCAGGCCGGCATCGCCGTGGTCGGGGGTGAGATCGCCGAGCTGGGCGACCGCATCGGAGGCTGGGGCACGGGTATGCACTTCAACTGGTGCGCCACCGCCATCGGTGTGCTGCCCCGCAGCCGCGAGCCCATCGACGGTAAGGCCATCCGCGCCGGCCACGTGGTGGTCTCCCTGCGCAGCCGCGGCTTCCGCTCCAACGGCTTCTCCCTCATCCGTCGCATCATGGCCCAGCACCACGGTCCCCAGTGGCACAAGGCCATGGCCGACGAACGCCGCAGCTGGGGCGAGGTCCTGCTGGCCCCCTCCCTGGTCTACTGTCCCCTGATCACCGGCCTGGTCCGCGAGAGCTGTCCGCTGCACGGCGTTGTCCACGTCACCGGCGGCGGCCTGGCGGACAACCTGGGCCGGGTGCTGGCCGGCAACGGCCTGGGCGCCCACCTCGACGAGATCCACGAGCCCCAGTCCTTCGTGCGAGCCCTGCAGGCCCTGGGCGATGTGCCCGAGGAGCAGGCGTATCGGCTGTGGAACATGGGCAACGGCATGCTGCTGGTGCTCCCTGCGGACTCCGTCGAGGCCGCCTGCAAGTTCGCAGCCCGCAAGGGCTACATGGCGCGCCCCTGCGGCCGCATCACCGACACACGCCACATCGTCATCGAGAGCCGGGGCTGCCGCCCCACCGAGCTCGTCTACGACTAGCCGGAGCATTCCATCTCCCAGGCGAACCCATCCGTCGTCCAGCTCCACCTGGACCCCTCCATGCCCGACGTGGCCGGCCGCCGTGTGGCCGAAGCCGCCCGATCCTGGCTCGACCTCGAGCTCGGTCGGGTCAAGACCGTGCAGGTCTACGTCATCGACTTCCCCCTCGAGCCCGAGCAGCTGCGGAGCTTCGCATCCGAGGCCCTGCGGGACCGGGTCCTCGAGACCGTCGTGGTCGACGAGCCCCACACCGACCCGGCCTACGCATCCTTCGTGCTGGTGGCCAAGCACCCCGGTGTCACCGACGACGTGGGCATCTCGGCCCAGCGCACCCTGGCCGACTGGCTCGGCGAACCCATCGACACCACCACCCAGCACATCTTCTCCCAGACGGTCTACCTGATCGAGGAGGAGATCCCGGACGATGCCCTGCGCAAGCTGGCCGAGGATGTCCTGGGCAACCCGCTGATCAACCAGTTCCGGTACGGCGCCTTCGACAGCCTGCCCTGGATCCATCCGGTGGTCTCGCTGCCTGCCCAGCCACAGACCCACACCATCAGCCTGGAGTTGCCCGACAGCGAGCTGCTCGAGCTGTCTCAGCGCATGGTGCTGTCGCTGAACCTCGGGGAGCTGCACGCCATCCAGGCCCACTTCCGGGATCCGGAGGTCGAGGCCAGCCGCCAGGCCAAGGGCCTACCAGCCGACCCCACCGACTGCGAGCTCGAGGTGCTGGCCCAGACCTGGTCCGAGCACTGCAAGCACAAGGAGTTCAACGCCCTCATCCGGTACCGCGACCTGGACACCGGCGATGAGCGCGTCGTGGACAGCCTCTTCAAGACCTACATCCGGGGCTCCACCGAGGCCATCCGGGAGCGACTGCGCGCCGCGGGCAACGACTGGCTGGTGAAGATCTTCTCGGACAACGCCGGGGTAGTGCGCATCGACGACGACCGGGTGTTCGTGTGGAAGGTCGAGACCCACAACACGCCCTCGGCGCTGGACCCCTACGGTGGTGCGATCACCGGGATCCTCGGCAACAACCGCGACCCCCTGGGCACCGGTGTGGGCGGCGCCAAGCTGCTGTTCAACACCAACGTGCTGTGCTTCGGCCCTCCCAGCTACGACAAGCCCCTGCTCCCCGGGCAGCTCCACCCAGCCCGCATCATGGAGGGTGTGCGCCACGGCATCGAGGACGGCGGCAACAAGTCCGGCATCCCCACGGTCAACGGCTCCATCGTCTTCGACGACCGCTACGCTGGCAAGCCCCTGGTCTACTGTGGCACCGGCGGCGTGATGCCCAGTCACTACCTGGGCCAGCCCAGCTGGGAGAAGCCCATCGATCCGGGTGACCGCATCATCATGGCCGGGGGTCGAGTCGGCAAGGACGGGATCCACGGCGCCACCTTCTCGAGCGCCGAGGTCGATGAGAACTCCCCCAAGACCGCCGTGCAGATCGGCTCCCCCATCACCCAGAAGCTCTGCTCCGACTTCATGCAGCGGGCCTGCGCCCTCGGGCTCATCAAGTGTTCCACCGACAACGGCGCGGGCGGGCTGTCCAGCTCCGTGGGCGAGCTGGCCACCATCAGCGGTGGCGCGGTGGTGCAGCTCGAGCACGTGCCCCTCAAGTACCCGGGCCTGATGCCCTGGGAGATCTTCGTGTCCGAGGCCCAGGAGCGTATGCAGCTCGTGGTGGAGCCGACCAAGCTCGACGAACTCATGGCCCTGGCCGAGCTGTTCGAGGTCGAGCTGACCGACATCGGAGCCTTCACCGGCGACGGCGTCCTCGAGGTGCGCTACGGCGCCGAGACCGTCGCATACCTGGACCTGGCCTTCCTGCACGACGGGGTGCCTCGCAAACACATGACTGCCGAGTGGGCCGCGCCGAAGCTCAGCGAGCCGGAGCTCCCCGAGCCCGACGACCACGGCGAGGTGCTGCTGCAGCTGCTGGGCGCCGACGACATCTGCTCCCGCGAGCGGGTCATCCGCCAGTACGACCACGAGGTCAAGGGCAAGACCATCATCAAGCCTCTGATGGGGGCCTCGGGCGTGGCTCCCCAGGACGCCGCTGTCATGCGGCTGGGCTTCGACGACTACGACGGCGTCGCGATCTCCAACGGCATCCTGCCCCGCTACGGCGACATCGATGCCTACGCCATGTCCGCCGGTGCCTTCGACGAAGCCGTGCGTCAGATCGTGGCGGTGGGAGGGCAGCTGCCCGATCCGGAAGACCCCCACAACCGCTTCTGGACCGTCAACGACAACTTCTGCGTGCCCGACTCGGACTTCCACCCCGAGACCAACCCCGACGGCAAGTACAAGCTGGCCCAGCTGGTGCGCATGGCCGAAGCCCTGTACGACATGTCCACGTTCTTCGGCATCCCCATGACCTCCGGCAAGGACAGCATGAAGAACGACTTCCGGATGGGGGACACCAAGATCTCGGTCCCGCCCACCATCCTCTACTCCATGGTGGCTCGGGTCCCGGATGTGCGCCGCACGGTGTGCTCCCAGTTCCAGTCCGCCGGCGACGTCATCTGCCTGCTGGGCCGCACCCACGACGAGCTGGGCGCCAGCCAGTACTACAAGCTCCACGGTGAGCTGGGCGCCAACGTGCCCCGCGTCCGCAAGGAACAAGCCAAGGAGCTGTACGGCCTGGTCGCCACCGCCATCCGCAAGGGCATGATCGCCAGCTGCCACGACTGCAGCGACGGTGGCCTCGGGGTCGCCCTGGCCGAGTGCTGCTTCGGCTCGGGCTTTGGCTGCGAGGCCGAGATCTCGGTGGACGCCTGGGGCCTCGAACCCAGCGCCCTGCTCTGGTCCGAGTCCCACTCTCGCTTCGTCGTGTCGGTACCTGCCCACAAGCTCCAGGCCTTCCTCGAGGTGATGGGCGAGCACTGCCACGTGCTCGGGCGCGCCACGCTGTGGCCCCACATGTGGATCTGCTACCAGGGCGAGCCCATCATCGATCTGTACATCGGCGACCTGCTCGAGGCCTGGCAGGGCGGCGCCGTGGGAGGTGTCGAGTGAGCGCCCCCGTCCACGCCCTCGTGATCACCGGCTTCGGCATCAACTGCGAGGAGGAGATGGCCGCAGCCTGGAAGCTCGCAGGAGCCAGCGCCACCATCGTCCACCTCAACGAGGTGCTCGGCGGTGATGTCTCCATCCACGACTTCCAGGTCATCAGCCTACCCGGCGGCTTCTCCTTCGGAGACGACCTGGGCTCGGGCAAGGTGCTGGCCAACAAGATCCGCTTCGCACCGCTGCCCTCCGGGCGTACGCTGCTGGCCGAGATCCGCAGCTTCCTGGACGCTGGCGGCTACATCATCGGCATCTGCAACGGCTTCCAGGCCCTGGTCAAGATGGGCCTGCTGCCCGATGTGGCAGGTGATCAGGGCCAGGAGGTCACCCTCACCACCAACAAGTCGGGCATCTTCGAGGATCGCTGGGTCCACTGCAAGGTGCGCCCGGGTACCCACACCCCCTTCCTCCGGGGCATCGACGTCATCCCCCTGCCCGTGCGGCACGGCGAGGGGCGCTTGCTGGTGCGCGACCCCAAGGTGCGGGAGCGCGTGCTGGCCTGGGGCCTGAACTGCATGGCCTACTGCGACGCCGAGGGGAAGCCCACCGGCGAGTATCCGCTGGATCCCAACGGCTCCGACCTGCACTGCGCGGCCCTCACCGACGCCACCGGCCAGGTGCTCGGCATGATGCCTCACCCCGAGGCCTTCCT
>CAZHIK010000448.1:0-7545 GCA_964532635.1 uncultured Enterobacterales bacterium | reverse complement strand
CTGCGCAGCATCACCAGCACCCAGTGGCTGACTGACGCCTACCACGCCGAGATCCAGTACACCGACGACCTGCTGGGCCAGCTGCTGGACCGCCTCGAGGCCCGTGGTGATCTCGACAACACCCTCGTGCTGCTGGTGGCCGACCACGGCGAGAGCCTCACCGAGCACGACTACCTCTACGATCACGGCGACAACCTCTACGATCCATCCCTGCGGGTGCCCCTGATCCTCACCTGGCCCGGCCGTATCCCTGCTGGACAGCGGCTCCCCTGCCAGGTCTCCACCGTCTCGGTGGCCTCCACCCTGCTCGAAGCCGCGGGGCTGCCCGAAGGCCAGCACGGCCGCGACGGCCGCTCCCTGATGCCCATCATCGACGGCGCCCAGCCCTGCGAGCCCGCCGACGCCTACGCCTCCACGGTGGCCGGGCGCTTGGTCGAGCACCCGCCCATGGACTACATGCTGCGGGCTCGGGATCGCAAGCTCATCGCCCACGAAGACGGCGGCACCGAGCTGTACGACCTATCCACCGACCCGGGCGAGACCCGCGACCTGGCCGCCGAGCGGGCGGACGAAGCCGCAGCCCTGCACAGCGTCCTGGCCGACCATCTCGAAGGCCGGGCCGAGATCAAGGCCGCGTCCCAGGACGCGGGGACCCAGGAAGCCCTGCGGGCCCTGGGCTACATCGACTGAGCGAGGCCCCCATGAGCGCTGATCTCTCCGAGCGGACCTGGCTGAGGGTTCCCCTGCTTTCCATCGGGCTCGGCCTGCTGGCGGGCGCCGTCGAGGGTCTGGCCATCGCCAGCACCATCCAGCTGCAGCTGTCCTGGGTCGAGGCCTTCCAGCTCATGCTCTGCTCCCTGGCTGCGGGGGCCCTGGTGGCCTTGGCGGTGGCCATCCCCACCGGGCTGCTGGCACAGGGCATGTTCCGGATGCAGTCCGGCGCCCATCGCCAGGCCATGGGCCTGGGAGCCGTAGGCTTCGTGCTGGCCGCTTGGTACTTCTGGCCCATGGGCCTGGGCCTGATCCAGAACGGCCGCTGGGCCGGGGGACTTGCGGGTTTGGCTGTCCCTATCGGTTTCTTCGGCACCGTCATGTTCAACGCTCGCCACTGGCTGCGCAAGGTGGAGATCGGCTGGGAGCCCCGGCTGGGCTGGCTTCCCATCAGCCTCATCGCCTCCCTGCTCCTGGCGGCGGCCGACGCCACCTGGCTGGTGCGCGGCATCGACCAGGCGGAGGGCATCGCGCTCGAGGGCGATCACAACGTCCTGCTCATCACCATCGACACCCTGCGCCGCGACCACGTGTCCGCCTACGGCGAGCCGGAAGCCGTGCCCACCCCCCGCTTCGATGCGTTCGCCGAGCAGGGTGTGCTGTTCACCGACGCGGTCACCCCTCTGCCCGAGACCGGTCCTTCCCACGCCTCCATGTTCACATCCCTGCACCCCAGCACCCACGGGGTGATCTCCAACGGCCACGACCTGCTCGCCGGCTACACCACCATCGCCGAGCGCCTCTCCGAGGAGGGCTACGCCACCGGAGCCTTCGTCAGCTCCTTCGCCGTGGACTCCCGCACCGGCCTGGACCAGGGCTTCCAGATCTATGACGACGACTTCATGCCCGCGGTCCACGGGATCAGCGAGATCCGGCTGGTGGGGCTGCTGCAGCGCGTGATCATGCGCTTCGGCGATCCCCTGAAGTTTCCCTTCCTGCTGGAGCGAGGCGCCGACGCCACCAACGCCCGGGCCATCCCGTGGCTCCAGGCGCGGGGCGATCGACCTTTTCTGTGCTGGGTCCACTACTTCGAGCCCCACGCCCCCTACGAGATCCACCCGGGAGCCGAAGCCGGCCTGCCCGACGTCGACCACCGCTGGATCCTCGCGAACGAGCACGAGGTCGACTACACGCCCGAGCTCATCGAGCAGCTGCGGGCGCTGTATGGCCACGAGGTCAGCTGGGTAGACGCCCGCATGGGAGAGCTGCTGGACGCCCTCGAGGGCGCCGGCCACGCCGACAACACCCTGGTGATCATCACCGCCGACCACGGCGAGATGTTGGGCGAGCACGACTACCACTTCAACCACCACAGCATCTACGACGAGGCCGTGCGCATCCCGCTGGCCATCCGGGCCCCCAAGCTGCGGGCCGGCACCCAGGTGGTGGACGCCCAGGTGCGAGTGATGGACATCCCCCCCACCGTGCTCGACTACCTGCGCCTCGACAAGCTCGATCCCACCGAGGGTGTAGACCTGCTGGGCTATGCCGAGAAGGTGCGGCACAAGTCCCTGCCCACCTCGCTGGTGGGGCGCAAGACCGGCGCCCTGGATCGCGGCGCCCTGCTGGGCTTCCGCACTGGCCGCCCCCACGAACAGGAGGGTCGGCCCCTCAAGTACATCTGGGACCTGGACGAAGAGCGGGAGCTGCTGTTCGACCTGGTGGGCGATCCGGACGAGCTGAACGACGTCTCCGGTGAGTACCCCGACCTGGTCGGCCAGGCCCGACGGGTGGTCACCCCCGATGCCGAGCGCCTGAGGCTCGAGCGGGTGGAGATCGACGCCGCCACCGAAGAGGGCTTGCGAGCCCTGGGCTACATGGACTGATGACCGAACCGGGCGAGCGCTGGGCCGCGTTGCTGGACCGGGGAAGCCCCGGGCTGCGGCTGGGGGTGATCCTGGCCTTGCTGGTGGTCCTGTGGGCCCCCGACGCCCTGATGGGGCTCGACACCTACTGGCACCACGACCTGCGAACCCACCACTACCCCTGGCGGGTGTGGGCGGCGTCCTCCTGGCTGCAGGGGGAGCTGCCCCTGTGGTGCGCTGGCGCCGCCAACGGCTACCCTCTGCTCGCCGACGGGCAGACGGGCGTGCTCTACCCGCCCACCATGCTGCTCTTCGCCCTGCTGCCCGCCCCCCTGGCCATGGCTTGGTCGGTGCTGCTGCACCACTGGTGGGCCGGCCTGGGCGCCGCCCTGCTGGCGCGGGCCCTGGGCCGCTCGGGACCCGCCGCCCTGCTGGCCGGTGTGGCCTGGACCTTCGGTGGCTTCCTGGTCAGCCACACCCTCTACCTGGGGATGCAGCACGCCCTGGCCTGGCTGCCCTTCACCTTGCTGGCGGTGGTGAGCGCCACCCGCGGCCTGCATGGCAGCGAGGCGGGCACACCGCGGCGCTGGTGGGCCACCACAGGCCTTGGCATGGGCATGATGCTCCTGGCAGGCCACATCCAGGCCGCGGTCTTCTCCTGGCTGCTGGTGGGCCTGGTAGTGCTGTGGCGCTTGTGGCCCTGCCGCACCCAGCTCAGCCGGGCTCTGATGCCCGCGCTGGGCTTCACCACTGCCTCCATCGGGGCCATGGCCATGGGCTCCACCCAGCTGGCCGCCAGCATGGAGCTGTCCCGCTTCTCCATGCGCGGCGGCGGTGTGGCCTCGGCCTTCGCCGGCATCGGCAGCCTGCCGCCCTGGGAGCTGATCAACGGCGTGCTGCCGCGCTTCTTCGGCATGGATCGCCCCGCCGACATCGCCCTGAGCTACCACCACCGGGGCACCGGCTACTGGGGCATGGGCGAGAACCACTGGGAGATGGCCTTCTACCTCGGAATCCCTGTGGTGGTGCTCGCATCCTGGGCCCTGTGGCGGCGCCGCGAGCGCTTCTGGTGGGCGGTCGCGGGCCTGGCCGTGCTGCTGATGCTGGGCCGCTTCACACCGGCCTGGGGCCTGTTCCGAATGCTGCCGGGCATGGGCTTCTTCCGCTTCCCCGTGCGCTTCGCCATCTGGCTGTGCATGGCAGCGGCCATGCTGTCGGCGTGGGGGCTGGACGATCTGGCGCGCACGGCGTGGACCGAGCCCGCCCGCATCCGACGCTGGCTGGTGGCGGTCACCCTCACCGCGGTGCTCGGCGTCACGGGCCTGACCGCCCTGCACACAGGGCTACAGGTGGGCGAGCCCCTGGCCCGGGCCAAGCTCACCTCCCACTTCATGGCCCAGACCCAGCTCCCCCCACCCCCCGACGATCTGGGTCCCCTCCAAGCGGCCGCGCTGCCGGCGGGGGAGCCCGAGGATCCCGCCGAGGTGCCCGCCAAGGTGGAGCGCATCCTGTCCAGCCTGGGCGAAGCCACCTCCCCCGCCTCGAGTCAGGTGCTCTGGCCCGCACTGCAGGTGGCCCTGCTGTTGGGTGCCGTGATCCTCGCGCGGCGCCGACGCCTGTCGGCCTACGGGCTGGGCATGGCCGCGGTGGCCCTGCTGCTGGTGGATCTGCACAGCTTCGGCGGGGACTACCACCCCCGCATCTCGAGCCACTACGCCGAGGCACAGCCCGCCGCGCTGCAGCTGCTCGACGCCGACCGCGACCGCTACCGCGTCTCCGCCCTGGACCGACAGGTGAGCACCTGGCTCGACACCGAGATGGCCTCGGCCAGCCTGGGCCTGCAGTGGGGCCTGCAGGACGTGATCATCACCAGCCCCCTGCTGCTGGTGCGCAACGAGGCCGTGCTCGGCCTGGTGGGCATGGACCTGGGCGCGACCAGCGGCGACAAGAAGGTGCAGGCCTTCCTGGACCACCTGCCCCTCGCGGGCTTCCTGGGCCTCCGCTACGTCCTCACCACCCACCAGCTGCAGGATCCCCGCCTTCTGCCGCTGCGTAGCGGCACCGTCAAGCTCTACCGCAACCTCACCGCCCAGCCCCTGGCCACCGCCGTGGGATGTGCGCGGGTGGCCGACAGTCCCGAGACCGCCTGGGAGCTGATCCAGGACCTACGTCCCGGTCACCAGGCCGTGATCGAGCCCCGGGCGGGCGGAGGTGATCTCACAGCGCTCGAGGCCTGCACCGAGCACGGCCCTCCAGGCCAGGTTGAGATCCTCGAGCACCTGCCGCGCAGGTGGAGCATCCAGGCCGACATGGAGCGTCCGGGCCTGTTGGTGCTGGCGGAGACCGACTACCCGGGATGGATCGCCGAGGTGGACGGCCAGCCTGTGCCGATCCACACCGCCAACATGGCCTTCCGGGCGGTGGAGCTCCCCGCCGGGGAACATCGGGTGGTCTTCAGCTACCAGCCCGCCTGGGTGAAGCCCACGCTATTGGCTATGGTGGCGGCCTTCCTGCTGGTGGTGATCGCGATGGTCTGGCCGCGGCGGCGCGACTCGACCCCCGCCGAGTAGGCGAACCCGGCCCTACTTCGGCCTGATCCGACGCGGCATCCCCAGCCACACCAGCACCGCCGCAGCGAAGACCGACACCGGCACTGCCACCAGCACGGCGAACACAGCCACCAGGAAGGCCAGGACCTTCTCGAGGAAGCCCCAGGGGATCGACCAGCTCGAGCCACCGCGCTCCAGGGCGTAGCCGCTGGCGTCGTGCATCTCCTGCAGGGCCGCTCGGTAGGCGCTGAGCTCGTGGGGATCGACACGATCTCGAAGCACCTGCAGGTGGTAGGCGATGTGCATCGTGCCGTCGTCGCGGCTGCTGGTGGCGGTGAACTCGAACCACGGGGAGCTGACCTCGGCCTCCACGTGCTCGAGGTCCCAGTCGGGATCGGCCTGGATGGTGACGTGCTCACGCTCGTCGAGGCCCAGGGGCAAAGCCAGGGGCTGGCTGCGCGCTCCGGCCACACCGGGCAGCCAGTCGAAGATGGAGGCCGGGGGCAGCCACAGCTGCTCGATCTCTTCGTCGATGGGCTGCCAGGCATCGGTCATGCGGTAGCGCTCGATGATCTCCACCTGGTTGAGATCGCGATCGTCGCGGATGGCCAGGGCGGCTTCCGGGAAGACCGGGATGCCCAGCTGCGCGTAGTGGTCCAGGAAGTCCTGCTGCAGCCGGCCCAGGCTGATGTCGGCCAGCAGGCGGCGGATCTCCTCGGCCCGGTGACCCTCGAAGTGGGTCTCGACCAGCAGCTTGGGCTCGTCCGGATCCTGGGTGAGATCGTAGAGGTGCCGCACCGTGGCCCGCCCCTGGGGCAAGCTCGGCAGGGGCACGTCGCTCAAGTCCCTGGTGCCCGGGAGTACCGGCAGGGCCTTGCCGAAGGCGGGGATCCAGGTGTCGGAGATGGGACCGCCCTGGTCGCTCTCGGTGGGATCGATCCAGATCTCACGGCCATCGATAGAGGCCACCGCGATGACGTGATCGAAGACCAGCGGGGACGGCAGCATGTCGGCGATGGCGGGCCCATCGCCGCGGCTGACCAGGGCCGGCCAGGCCTGGACACCACGGGCGCGGAGCAGGCTGACCAGCAGCAGGGTCTTTTGTTTGCAGTCGCCGTAGCGGCGGCGCAGCACCTGATCCGGTTCGTGGGGCACGTGGGAGGCGTCCCCCAGCTCGATGCCGAAGTAGCGCACCTCGTCCTGGACCCAGCGTGCAGCCGCGGCCAGGAAGGGTTCGGGGGCTCCGGTCTGGGCCCAGATCTGGTCGGCCAAGGCCTGGATGGCGGGGTCGGCTGGGCCGGGGACCGCGTAGACCTGAGCCGCCCAGTCGACCACCTGGTCCCAGTCGGCGAAGTCGGAGGCCTGAGCCCAGGCGTAGGGCTGGTAGTCCACCGGCAGATCGTAGTCTTCGGTGACCGCCAGCTGGTGGCGCAGATCCCAGCGGGCTTCCTGCCAGCCGTCGTCCAGGCTGCGCAGCTGCGGAGCCTGAACGTCGTAGCTCTGCACGTGGATGTCGCGATCGGAGGACCACAGTATCCGCAGCTTGCGCTGCTCGGCGGGCACACCCCAGGCCATGGGCCAGGCTTCGCCGTAGGAGCCGTCGAAGGTCGGATCGAGGCCGTCGACCGACCAGGCCATGTCAACCACGTCGCCCACCCGCACATCGGGCATCACCACCACCAGCTTGCGGGTGCCGTCGAAGATGTGCTGCCACAGGGCGGCTTCCTCGCGGATCACCGTGGCGTGGGCGCCCTCGAGTCGATCGTGCCAGGCCCCGTCGCGCCAGACCCGCAGGTGGTGCAGCTCGACCTCGGACCAGGCCGGATCGAAGACGACCTCCATCCGGGACATCAGATCGAGGCCCTCGCGAGTGACGATGCGGTAGGTGGTGTGGGCGTAGCGTTCGACATCGTCGGCGCTGACCCGCACCTGATCGTCCACCATCAGGTACTGCACACTCTCGCGGGCCATGCCCTGGGGCACGGGGGAGGACACGGGGGGCTCGCCGGCGAGGATCCACGAGGGCGCGGGCGCCAGCCGGACGTGGGGATCCTCGAGGTCCCAGGCGTGGGCAGGGGCAGAGAGCAGCGCGGCGATGGCCAAGGGGACGAGCATGGTCGAAAGCCTATCCTCGGAGCGCGCTCGGGGCCTGGATGGTGGTCTACTCGGCCTCGACGACCGCGCGGACCGCGGGGAGCATGGCGTCGACCACTCGCTGGTGGCCTTGGTAGTTCAGGTGGACCGGATCCTCGTCGGTGCGACGAAAGGCGGAGCGTGGGGCGGGCAGCTCCACAGGTACGAGCTCCACTCCCGAGCGCTGGGACAGCTGGGCCACCCGAGCGTCCATGGGACCCTCGTCGAGGTTGGGCAGGTACCACACACCCAGCTCACTCGGGTGGGCATCCAGCCGACGCAGGGCC
>CAZHIK010000447.1:440-7557 GCA_964532635.1 uncultured Enterobacterales bacterium | reverse complement strand
CGGGAGAGGGTGTCGCGGCGGTCGAGCTGGACCTCGGGTCGCGCCACGACCAGCTCGGCGGCCTGATCCAGGTTGGCCTTGCGCTCGCTCCAGCAGGTCGAACACTGTTCCTGGAGCTCGCCCTGCACCACGCGTAGCAACGCAGGCCAGGGCTCCACCCTCCGACCGTCTTGCAGGGCGAAGACGAACATCTCGGGTGGCGGTCCCGCATGGGGATCGGCCGGCAGCTCCGGCGCGCCGAGAACGAAGCTCGCAATCCCGGGGTGTCGATTCGAAGGTAGCCCGCCCGTGACCCAGTCCAGCGAGCTGTGGTTGACCACGGCGAGCACTCGCAGCTCGTCATCGATCCATGCGGTGGCGCGCCAGGGGGGCTGCAGGGATGCGTGGCGGTCGGGATCCCGGAACTCGGCGGGGAGCAGTTGGTCCAAGATCCAGGTCTGGAGGACCGTCCCACGTCCGGTGGTGATGCGCAGGATCTGCTTGCCGGAGACCTCGGCGTGGTCTCCCAGCAGCACCACCCGGTCCCCCGCGTTGGACACCAGCCAGTGGTAGGGCAGCACCGCCGCCGTTCCGCGCTGGAGCAGCTCCTCTTCCTCGAAGAGTGCGTCCTCGTCCGGGTGGCGGATGATCCGGTAGCGCTGTGTGCCCTCGTCTTCGTCGGCGAAGCGCTCCCCGAAGTGGATCGCGATCTCACCATCGGCGGAGCGCTCGTAGCGGGCGGTCTTCATCCAAAGCTCGATCTCGTGCGTGACCGCGCCCGCCACCCCGGCCACCAGCACCAGGATGGCGGCCGCCAGCCCGGCGAGTGCGCCGCTTCGGGCCACCCGCCCGTTCGCCTGCCGATGAGTCTTCGCCACCATCGGTACCGCTCCTCCAGGTGCCATCAGGCCCTGCAGTGAACGTTGTACATCCAGGGAGAACGGGTTTTCATCCTGGGTGGATCGCGACGCTCATTGGAGGCCTCGCTCTACTCCACCACCACCCGATCCGTGCCCGACCGGCCGAAGGTCTCGGAGTGGTACATCTCCTCGGCCCGGGCCGGGGCGGCGGTGAAGCGGCCCGGGGTGGTGGCCAGGGCGGTGTAGGTCCAGCTGTAGGAGCCGGCCGACAGGGCGGTTGCGAAGGCCTCCATGCGCTCGTCGCGCATGTTCTCGTGCTCCCGCCAGGACCACCACCAGCCCCAGCCGCTCCCGGCGTTGTCGAGCTTGCGGGTGGTGGCCAGGCGCGGGTTCTGGGCCTCGAGGCCCGCCGGCAGGGGGTCCACCAGGGCCACGTGGAAGCGGCGGTCGGGCAGCCGCATGGTCAGCTGCACCCGCACCATGGCGCCGGCGCGGATGTGCCAGGTGCCGTCCTCGTCCTGGCGCACGTCGGCGGGATCGTCCACCGCCTCGTAGGTGCGCTCGACGGTGAAGCCGTGGGACGCCGGCGGCAGCTGCAGATCGGCGGGGGCCCAGCGCATGCCGATGCGGTAGTACAGGCGGCCTTCACCCTCGTGCAGCAGGGTCAGGGCCTGGCTGTCCTCGTGCAGCGCCGCGATGGGCAGGGTCAGCTCCCGCAGCTCGGTGCTGCGGCCCTGGTAGCGCTGCTCGCCGCCGTAGAGCTCGCCGAGCCACAGCTTCACGCTCAGGTCGGGCTCGACACCCTCGTACGCCCGCAGGTAGCGGGCGCCGGCCAGCAGGATGAAGGCGTTCTCCTGGGTGTTGCGCCAGCGCCCCTGCTTGCGGGCGCTCATCAGCCCCTGCATGGCCTTGGCCACCAGCTCCGAGCCGGGCTGGGCGCTGATCAGGGCGTCGAGCACCACCGCGTCGCTGCGGGGCTGGGAGTGCATCAGCAGGTGGGCGTCCTGCTCGTAGCGGGTGGTGAAGCGGGCCTCGGCGGCGGTGACCACGGCCCGGTTGTCGATGTGGCGCAGCAGCTGGGCCTTGGCCTCCTGCACCTGCGCCGAGTCGTGGTCCACGCTCGTGCTCGTCAGGGCCGCCAGCAGCCAGCCGCAGGCCTCGAGTGACAACCCTTCGATGCCGGGCTCTTCGAGCAAGGCGTAGGCGTCCTCGAACACCTGGCGGTCGTCGCCCAGCAGGCTGCGCACGTACAGCGCGTAGGCCTGGATGGCGTGGCGGGAAGCCGGGCTGTAGGCCTCGGGGATCCGATCGGACAGCTCCCTGAGGTGACGCTTGCCGCGCCAGAAGGGATCGCTGGACAGCTCGATGCCCGCTTGCTTGGCTCGCCACAGGGCGTGCAGGGCATGCACGTCCACGAAGGGGTAGCGTCGGTCGCTGCTCGAGGACCACAGGGCGAAGCTGCCGTCGGAGCGCTGGCGGGACAGCAGCACCATGGCGTCCTGCTGGAGCAGCTCGTCGATCTGTTCGAGCTCGGCCTCGTCGCCGGGGAGCACCGCCTGCTGGATGTCGGTGATGGCGGCCATGGCCAGCAGGCGCGATGCCCGCTGCTCCGAGCAGCCGTAGGGGTAGTCCAGCAGGTAGCGGGCCGCCTCGGACAGTTCGGAGGCCGCGGTGGTGGAGGTGGAGATGGTCAGGCCGCCGTAGCTCTGCAGGGCCCCCTCGGGCGCGGCCACGGGCTGGACCGCCCCGCCGGAGTCCAGCTGCCCGTAGACCGCCTGGGCCTCGGTGGTGGCGGGGAGCCACACCGGCAGGCTCAGCTCCGCGGCGTCGTCCAGCCGGCCCGAGACCGCCGCCACCTGCACACGGGCGAGGCCGGTGCGGGTGGCCTGGGCCGGGAAGCGCAGCTCGGCGCGCTCTCCGGGGGGCAGGGCCACGCGGTATCCCTCGACCCCGGTCAGCTCGAGCCCGGCGGTCTGGGCCACCAGGTCCACCTTCAGGGGCTCATCGCCCAGGTTCTGGACCACCACCGGCAGCTCGGCTTCGTCGCCGTAGGACAGGAAGCGGGGCAGGGACGGCTTGACCATCAGCGGCTTGCGGGCGGTCAAGCTCGACTCGCCGGTGCCGAAGCGGTTCTCACCCGCGGCGGCCACCGCGTAGATGCGGTAGCGCGTGAGGTTGTCGGGCAGCTCGAAGGGTACGGTGGCCCGGCCCAGGGCGTCGGTGCGCACGGTGGGGGCGAACAGGGCCAGGGGATCGAAGTCCGATCGGACTGTGATGTTGTCGCCGCCGCTGCCGCCGACCGCTCCCGCGGCGGCCTCCATCAGCTCCGAGTAGTACCGGCCGTCGTTGTCCGGCGCGCGGCGCTCCTGTGACAGGCGCGCCAGGTCGGCGGCGAGCTGCTCGAGGTTCTTGTCGAGCACCACCAGCTCCCGCGACTGCAGCCAGCGGACGCCCCGTTGTTTGTTGGGCAAGAATGTCCGCAGCGGGTCGGGCAGCTGGAAGCCCGCCAGGGCCAGCACCGACTCGTCCACCATCACCACGGTGACTTCGGCATTGGTGATGGGGGCCCCGGCATGGTCGTGGACCTGGACGCTGACGGTGCCGCAGTCACCGGGCATCAGGACGGGCTGGTCCGGCTCGAGCTCCACCGCCAGGCGCTGGGTGCGGGGATCGACGTTCAGGTACTGCTCGCCCCTGGCGTAGGCCTTTCGGCCCAGCACCACGGCGTTCAGGTAGAGGTTGGGTGCGTGGCGCTCGTCCAGATCGAGGCTGACCCGGGCGCTGCTGTCCACGATCTCGAAGCGGTGCAGCTCGACGATGCCTTCGGCCTCCACGCTCAGCAGCCCGGTGCCGCTGTCGAGGGGGGAGCGGATCAGGATCTCCACGCTGTCGCCCACACCCAGCTCCTCGCGGTCGGGCAGCAGGATCACGCGGTCGCTGCGGGTGTCGTCCCGGCTGGTGATGGCACCTCCCAGCACCCAGACGCTGCGGCGCGCGGCCATGGTGCGGCCGGCATCGTCGGTGACCGTGGCGATCAGCCACATGCGCCCGGAGTCGGTGGGCTGGAGCTGGCAGCTCTGGGGCTCTTCGCTCGAGACCAGGACGCAGCGGGAGCCTTCGGGATGCTCGATCTCCTCAGGGGCGGTGAGCTGGCGGAGCAGGATCTTGTCCGGAACATCGCTGTCGATGGGCGCCAGGCTCACCACCACCTCGTGGCCGAGCTGGGGCACACCGTCGATGTCGGTGACGATGGTCTCCACCTCGAGGGCCTCGCCAACCCGTACGAAGCGCCGAGGCAGGCGGGTGCCCACGTAGCGGTCGCCGGGGTGCACGATGGTGCGCGCCTGGCTGGCGACTTGCTGGCGGTTGACGTCGCTGATGGCGGCCTCGGCCGTCAGCACCATCGGGGTGTGGAGACCGTCGCCGGCGGGCCGCAGCTCGAGGCGGTGTACGCCGTTGCGGTCGGTGAGGCCGGACGCCATCGGCCTCTCCAGGCCGTCTACCCGGATACCGCCATAGCCATGGCCGTAGAAGCGGGTCCGCTCCCAGCCGAAGCTGTAGGCCTGCTGCCCTGGGGGCGTGAACCAGGCCGGCCATGAGCGCGCGCGCCACTCCACGGGCGTGTCCATCAGCGCCCCCCCGGTGTAGTAGCTGGCCTGGGCCTCGAGCACGGTGGACTGGCCCTGGATGAGCCAGGGCTCCGAGAAGCTGGCGCTGACCTCGAACTCGGGGCGCCGGAACTCCTCGACGCGCAGGTAGTGGCTGTGGGCATCCCCGCGCAGGCCGCGGTCCTCCTCTTCGTCCAGATCGATCTCGAAGCGGACGTTCGCTTGGCCCAGGTCGATGTCTTCGGGCAGCTCGAAGCTCAGATCGAAGCCACCCAGGCCGCCGGCTCGGACCTCGACTGTGCCCTCGGCCAGCTTGTTGCGCTGACGATCGCTGGCTGTCCAGGTGATGGTGCGCCTACCCGCGGGGGTGACCGCCACGTTGCCGTCCTCGTCGCGGTCGACCCGCCGCAGCCAGCCCTTCAGGGCGACGCGCTCGCCGGGGCGGTACAGGTTGCGGTCGTCGAAGACGTGCCACAGCAGGGAGCGGTGGGGGTTGGCGTTCCACTCGTTGCGGGTCTCCCAGGGCACCACGGCGGTGTCGGAGCCTTTGCGTGCCACGAGGTAGCGGGGGCCCTCGAGCGTGCGCTTTTCTAGCCGTGCCAGGCCCTGGGCGTCGCTGGTGCCCAGGACAGGGCCCTCGGCGCCCACCGGGGCGATGGAGACCTCGGGGAGGGGGGCGCCGTCGCTGAGCCGGGTGGTCAGCGCGGCTCCGCCAGCGCGGTCCATCAGCAGGGAGACGCCGATGTCGGTGGACTGCACCCAGGCCGCCAGGCCGCCGCGCAGGGGATTGTCCTCGGCGGTCTGGTTGCCGTACCAGACCTGCTCGGGGTGCTCTTCTCGGGGAGGCTTGGCGCTACGCACCACCACCACGGCGTGCCCCAGGCCGTCGCTGAGGGCTTCGGCCAGCTCCACCTCGTGCAGCTGTAAGGCCTGGGGATCGGCGATGGGGATGTCGTAGCTGTGGACCAGGCGTCCGGGGGGCTCGGCGGCCAGATCCTCGTCCCGAGTGGACCTGTCCAGGCCCCAGTAGTTGTTGGGCTTGCCCAGGTGCTCGTCGTAGAAGCGCTCCTGAAACTCCCGGAAGGCCGGGTAGTCCTCGGGCCGCACCGCGTAGACCGAGACGGTCAGGCGGCGGTGGAGGGTGGACAGGAAGGCGTAGCGGCCGGAGCCGCCGGGCTCGAGGATCGCCAGGCGTTCGCCCTGGACGGTGTCGCCGCCCCACTCGAGCTCCTGGGCGTCCTGTTCGAGGGCAGGGAGCACATCGATCTCGAAGCTGTGCTCCCGCTCCAGGCGCTGGCCCGCCCGGTCTTTGATGTC
This sequence comes from uncultured Enterobacterales bacterium, assembly GCA_964532635.1. Taxonomy (GTDB): domain Bacteria; phylum Myxococcota_A; class UBA796; order UBA796; family JAFGLY01; genus CALDOK01. The sequence goes on along the minus strand of CAZHIK010000447.1, from coordinate 1,793 downwards.
GGGCCCGAAGCTGATGGTGTAGCGCTGGTCGGCGAGCTTGGTGCCCTTCAGGCGCAGGCGCTCGCCGTCGAACTGCATGTCGTAGTCGTCGATGGCGGGCTCGAAGGCCGGGGTGGCGGCGCTGGCGACCCGGTTGGTGAACTCGAGCACGACATCGGAGCCGGGGTAGCAGGGGGCGTCGAGGTCGGGCTCCGGCTCGTCGCTGCGGCGCCGCCAGGAGTCACGGGGGGGCTCGCACCAGGACTTCACGAACGTGAAGGGTCCGGTGGTGGTGAGATCGAAGCCCTGGGGCTCCGGGCTGGTCAGGGGGCCCTCGGCCGAGGGCAGGCCGGCGGCGAGCACCACCTGGTAGTCGCTGTAGGTCTCGAGGGGCCGCTCGGCGTGCAGCACCATCCAGGTGCCAGTGTCGAGGTGCTCCGTGCGGGGATGGTGCTCGGCGGCCTCGGCCGCGGCGGCCAGGCGCAGGCCGGCGTTCACGGGCGTTCCGTCCTGCTGCAGGGAGATCAGGGGCAGCAGGGCCTCGGGCTCGATGCGCTGGTCGAAGCGCAGCAGAATCCAGGGCTGGGTCAGGACCGGCATGCCCTTGGGGCTCCAGTCCGCCAGCGTCAGGGTGGGGGTCTCGAAGCTCCAGGCCAGGGCCTCGGGCAGCTCGCCCCCCAGCATGGACTGGGTGCCCGCCGGGACCTCGATCGCGAAGCGGGTGGAGCCGGGCAGGGGCTCGGATGGCTCGAGGATGGCGGTGTGTGGGTCGATCCAGCGCCAGGCGCCGGGCAGGGCCGGCTCGATGTTCACCGTGGGAGCTGCCGCGGCCTCGTAGCCATGGATCGCCACCATGGGCTGGGAGAAGGCCACACTCACACCCTGGGCGTCCTCGACGGCCCCTTCGGGGGCGTAGCGCCAGATCCCCAGGGGCGGGACCTCGAGCTGCGGGGGGGGATCGATGGAGCTCAGGCCCAGGGGCTCGGTGCTGACGGGGCGCGCCTCGCCCGGAGGCTCCGGGCCGGGCTTCAGACTGGGCAGGGCATCGGCCGGAGGGACCTCGAGGGGAGGCAGGCGGTCCAGGACCTTGGCCGCCTTGCGGGCGGACAGGGGCTTGGCGTGGTGCAGCTGCGGCGGGACCTCGGGGGCGGGAGCCTCGGCCTGGCGGATCTCGAGGGTCAGGCTGTCGAGGCGGACGGTGGTGGGCTCGGGTTCCATCTCGGCCTCGGCGTCGGTGGGGGCGGCGGGGCTGGGGGCGCTGATGAGCAGGGCCAGCAGGGCGAGCAGGGGCTTGGGGTTCATGACCCTTCTCCGTCGGACGGGGTGGGCTCGGGGCTCGGTTCGGGCGGGGCCGGCTCTTCCGGCTCTTCCGGG
>CAZHIK010000447.1:0-430 GCA_964532635.1 uncultured Enterobacterales bacterium | reverse complement strand
GGTCCCCGGCCAAGATCAAGATGAAACGGTGGGGGGCGATGCCAACCGTGACGGCCGACGGACGATGTCATCTCGCTCGGGGGGGGGCAAGGGACGACGCCCAGGTGCTTGGCTCCTCTCCGGGGGGGGGGGTCGGGGGGCCGTGCCGCGGGCGGCCCGGCGCCGTCGCCGCCGCGGGGGGGTCGGGGGTGGGGGGGCGCGAAGATGAAGGGGAAGACCACCTCGGTCTCCTCGTCCAGCTCCGGGTACTGCTGGGCTTCGAGGGCGCGCACGATGCAGGCCTGGAGCTCCTCGTCTTCGAAGCTCGCGCTCACCAGCTTCACGCCGGAGCTCTCGCCCTGCTTCGAGACCGTCCAGCTGTACTCCAGGCGGCCGGCCAGGTCGGGGCGCTCGGCCAGGCGATCCCGGTAGCAGGTGCCGATCCGGCGGT
>CAZHIK010000446.1:0-7572 GCA_964532635.1 uncultured Enterobacterales bacterium | reverse complement strand
GTCGCCGGCGCGCCCTGGCCCTGGCGGCCGTGGTGGCACTGGGGCTGGTGGGGCTCACCGTGGCCGCGCTGCTGCGGGGCTACCACTTCGTGTTGCCGGTGGCCTGTCCGCTGCTCTCGGCCGTGTTCTGTGTGCCGGTGGTGGTGAGCTGGACCGCCCGCTGGCGATCTGCCTGCGGGGGCGGGGCTTGACCGGCCCGCGCCCGCACCGATAGCCCACCCACCCACATTCCGAGGTCTCCTTGGCGCATCCCCGACGCCTCGACTCCAGCACCCTGCGCCCGGTCCGGCGGGTGGCGCTGGTGTATTCGCCCATCGCCACCGGGGTGCCGCTGCTGTCGTCGTTGGAGAAGGCCCAGCGTCGTCCGGGGCTGGGCCTGCGCTACCTCGAGGCCGTGCTCCGGGGGGCGGGGGTCCACGTCGATCTGTTCGACAACCTGTACGACCCCGAGGCCGCTGAGCGCGTGCACCAGCCCCTGCTGGCGGGGGACTACGACCTGGTGGGCTTCCACACCACCTCGGCCTCCCGTGCCCACGCCCTCGCCGCCGCACGGCGTCTGCAGGACAGCCCGCTGGCGGGCCGGCTGCTGGCGGGTGGGCCGGGCACGCTGCACGAGGACGAGCTGCTCGCCGATGGCATCGACCTGGTGTTCCACGGCGAGGGCGAAGATCGCATCCTGCCGCTGATCGAGGCCTACGCGGGGACCCGCCCCTTCGAGGAGGTCGCCGGGGTGGCCTTCGATGATCCCGCGGGTGCTCGGGTGCGCAGCGCCGAGCCCCCCATGGTGGACATGGCCGCGCTGCCCATGCCGTGCTGGGATCACCACGATCCGCGCTACGGCGACATGTTCAACGTCACCATGGCGCGGCCCTACTACGTGATGATGGCGTCTCGGGGCTGCCCGTTCCGCTGTGCGTTCTGCGCCAGCCACCAGGCCTGGAAGATGCGCTACCGCCCCCGCCCGGTGCCGGCCGTGCTCGACGAGCTGGAGTGGCTCGTGCGGGATCGGGGCGCCCGCTACGTGCACTTTCTGGACGACGTCTTCGCCTGGCAGCCTGGCTGGCTCGAGGACTTCTGCGCCGGGGTCGGAGCCCGCCGCGTCAGCGTGCGTTTCTCCGTTGTGCTGCACCCCACCAGCTTCCTGGGCCGCCAGGACCAGGCCATGGGCCTGCTGGCCGGCGCCGGCTGCCGGCTGGTGTCCTTCGGTGCGCAGTCCGCCAATGCCGATGTGCTGCGCAACGTGGGGCGCTCCCCGCGGGAGCCTCGGGCCCTGGCCGACGCCGTGGCCGCCGCGCGTATGCACCGCCTGGCCAGTGTGCTCACCTTCATCTTCGGGCTGCCCGGGGACAGCGAGGCCACCATCCGCGAGACCACCCGCTTCGCCTGCCGCGTGCGCCCCACCCTGGCCGACTTCCACCCGCTGCTGTACCTGCCGGGCTCGGAGCTGGGGGAGCGCTATGCCGATGGGCGCGCCTGTGAGCTCGACGATTCTCGCCTGAACCACCTGTGCTGGCGCGCCAACCTGGCCTTCTACATCCGCCACGGCGGGCTCACCCGGCTGGGTGCCTTCGTGTTGCGGCGCAACCCCGCCTGGCTCCGCAACCTGGCGCCGGTGAGCCGCTGGGCCTTCGAGCTGCTCACCCTGGTGCGGGATCAGCGCGACACCCGCAGCTTCCTCTGAGGTGGTCCAGCCCACCACCACGGGCCCTCGGGTGGGCGGAGGAGACGTGATACTGGAGGCTGTTCCTCCCTCCGAGGGCTCGGTGCGCGTCCATCTCATCACCCCCGCCAGCGCTGCGGTGCTCGGCTCCCGTCGCTACGCCACCCTGGAGCCTGCGCTCATGCCCATGGCGCTGGCCTACCTGGGGGCCGTGCTGCGCGAAGCCGGCTACGCGGTCACCCTGCGCGATCAAGCCGCCGTCACCTGGTCCAACCAGCGGGTGATCCAGGAGATTCGGCAGCTGGAGCCCCAGCTGCTGGGCATCAGCGCCCTGACGGGGGCCTGGTGGAACACCGAGCGCCTGATCCGGGCGGTCCGCCAGGCCTTCCCCAGCCTGCCCATCGTGCTGGGCAACACCCACGCCTCGGTCTTCGCCGCGGGCGCCCTCGAGCGCGGCCTGGCCGACTACGTGGTGCGCGGCGAGGGCGAGCACACCCTGCTGGAGCTGGCCCAGGCCCTCGAGGGTGACGGCGATGGCTCGTCCATCGCCGGGCTGTCCTGGCGCGACTCGAGCGGGGTGCACCACAACCCGGATCGGGCCCCCATCGCCGACCTCGACGCCCTTCCCTGGCCCGCCTGGGACCTGCTGGACCTGAAGGCCTGGCGCTACCAGCAGATCCCGTTGGTCAACCTGCGCTCCCACCCCGTGCCCCTGATGGCCAGCCGGGGCTGCAGCCACGCCTGCCGCTTCTGCTCCCAGGACAAGGTGGTGCGCGCCTTCCGCAAGCGCTCGGTGGCCAGGGTGGTGCAGGAACTGGACCACCAGGTGCGACGCCACGGCTTCCGCAGCTTCGGCTTCAACGACTCCTACTTCCCCTGGTGCGACGAGGTGGGCTTCGAGTTCGCCGAGCGGCTCGAGGGCTTGCCCTGGCATCGCGACGCCCGCTGGGTCACCGAGACCCGGGTGGATCAGGTCAGCGAGCCGGTCATGGCGGCCCTGGCCCGCAGCGGGCTGCACGCGGTGTTCTACGGCTTCGAGGCTGGGAACCAAGGCGTTCTGGACGAGCTCGGCAAGGGCACCACCCTCGAGCAGGGGCGCGAGGCGGTGCGCATCGCCCAGCGCCACGGCGTGCTGGTCATCGGCTTCTTCATGCTCGGCCTGCCGGGCGACACCGTCGAGACCATGGCCGAGACCGTGCGCTACGCCCAGTGCACCGGGGTGGACATCGCCAAGTTCGCGGTCACCATCCCCTACCCGGGCTCGCCATTGTTCGAAGCCCTGGGGCTGGATTGGTTGGAGCCAGAAGCGTGCCGGGCCTTCACCTCCTGGTCCGACTGGAGCGGCCAGGCCGTCGCGGGGCTCCCTTCGCCCTCGGGGCTGCCCGCGGCCGACATCACACGCTGGCAACGACGGGGGATGCTCCAGTTCTACGGGCGGCCGTCCTACGTGCTGCGCGCCCTGCGGCGGGGCCTGTTCACCCCCCGCGAGATGGCGCTGGGCGGCCGGCTGCTGTTGGGTCGGGCCTTCGGGGGCGGCCGCTGATGCGCTACACCGTGCCCACCAACTGGCAGCCCGACCTGGTGCCCGCGCTGGCGGGGTTGCCGGTCGACGAGCTGTACGGTCAGCTGCCCCGGGACTTCGTGGGCGGCGGCCGGGCCTCCTCTCTGATTGGGGCCGTGGGGCGGCGGCAGGTCCGACAGCAGATCCTCCAGGCCCAGCGCGCCGGCATCGCCTTCAACTACACCCTGAACGCCCCCACCCTGGGCAATAGGGAGTGGACCCGCGCTGGCCAGCGTCAGCTGGCGCGGCTGGTGGACATGCTGGTGGATCTGGGCGTCACCCGGGTCACCGTCACGCTGCCCTACCTGCTCGAGTACATCAAGCGCCGCACCGACGCCCTCGAGGTGGTGGTCAGCACCCAGGCCCTGGTGGCCACCCCGGATCGGGCCCGGCGCTGGCAGGATCTCGGCGCCAGCGGCATCACCCTGTCGGTGCTCGACGTGCAGCGCGACTTCGCCATGCTCGAGCGTATCCGCGCGGCGGTGGACATCCGGCTGCAGCTCATCGCCAACCTGCTGTGCCTGCAGGGCTGCCCCGCGTCCATGCACCACGCTGCGCTCAACGCCCACGCCTCCCAGACCGGCGGCTCCCGCTTCGTGGTCGACTACTGCACCCTGGACTGCACGCGCCGCCGGCTGGCCGATCCCTTCGAGATGATCCGCGCAGGCTGGATCCGCCCCGAGGACGTCCACCACTACGAAGCCGTGGGCATCGATCGTCTCAAGCTCACCACCCGCGGCATGATCACCTCGGCGCTGGTGGACATCCTGCGGGCGTACGACGCCCGGCGTTCGCCGCCCGACCTGATGCAGCTGTTCCCCAGCCCGGACAAGAGCATCGTCTTCGCCAGCCTTCGCCCGTGGCACATGCTGGTCCACTACCTCCACCCCCACAAGGTCAACGTGCTGCGGCTCGCCCGCATGCGCGACCTCACGGGGCGGCGCGAGGTGAGCATCGACGCGGCCGCCCTGGGAGACGACTTCCTGCTGCCGTTCCTCGAGGGCAGCTGCGATCCCGGCGCCTGCGAGGCCTGCCGCTACTGTCACGAGCTGGCCGAGCGCGCGGTCCACGTGGGCGAGCAGCAGCGGGTGGTGCAGGGCCACGATCGAGCGCTGGACGTCATCCGCAGTGGGGCGCTGTTCCGCTGGCTGCCCGAGCGGCGGCGGAGGGACTGAGATGGCCGGCTCCCGCTCCCCCTGGTTGCGCCGCGTCTCGTGGGCGGTGCTGGCCCTGGTGCTGGTGGCGGGCGTGGCCGCGGGGTTGCTGTTCCGCAAGCTCGGAGCGCGGCCCGCCTTCGACTACGCCCCCGGCGTCCCCGGCGACGTCTATGTCTCCCGGGAGATGACCCTGGACTGCTCCCGCACCCAGGAGCGCCGCTCCCTCGACCCCTGCCTGTACAGCTTCCACACCACTTCCCTGGGCTTCCGAGGCCTCGAGGTGGACCTCCAGCCCGACACCGAATTGGTGATGCTGCTGGGTGACGGCTTCTCCTTCGCGGTGGCGCTGGATGGCGACAACACCCTGTGCGACGTCATCAACCGCAAGGGGCCGGATGAGCTCTACCAGCGGGACATCGCCTGCGTGAACGCGGGGGTGCCAGGCTACGGGATCGTCGACGGCCACGCCTACCTGAAGGAGCGCGGCCACACCCTCGAGCCCGAGCTGGTCATCTGGGTGGTGGCCTGGGACGACGTGTGGGAGGTCGGCCGGCCCATGCCGGTGCGGGAGATCTTCCAGTGTGTCGATCGCTCGCTGCTGTGTCTGCCCCGCTTCTTGAACCTGCGCTACCGCCACGACCTGTTCTTCCCGGTCGAAGGGGTGATGAAGTTCCGCGACGAGAACCCCCGGGTGGTGTTCGACGAGCTGCTCGAGCTGTACCTGCAGGAAGCCCGGGCGATGCAGGCCACGGTGCAGAGCTGGGGCGGCACCCTGCTGTTCCTCACCGACCACTTCGAGCAGGTGGAGCTGCGGCGGGCCATGCGGGCCGAGGGCTTCCACATCGTCGAGCTGGACGAGGCCCTGGACGGTCGCATCGGCCTGGTGGTGGACGGCCACTGGGACGCCCCCACCCACGCCCGTGCGGCCGATGTGCTGGTGGACTGGTACCACCGGGAGCTGCCTCCGGAACCCACCGAGGGCGGCCCGTGAGCCAGCGCCCCCCGGCGAAGGCGGAGCGAGACCGGGCCCCCGGCGCCCTGGGAGCCGAGCCCACGCGCACCAGCCTGCCCGGTCGGGTCCTGCGCATCCTGCTGGCCTGGCCCATCCTGGTGCTCGCGGTGCTGCTGCCCCTGCGGCTGCGGGTGCGCCTGGCCGAGCTCATCGGCGCCATCATGGACTGGGCCTACGGCAGCTACCTGGGGCTGCTGCGCTGGCTGCTGCGCAAGCTGGAGGACGACCGTGAGTGAGCGCCACCAGGGCGTGGCGGTGCTGTTCTCCGGCGGCACCGACTCCACCGCGGCCGCTGCGCTGCTGGCGGAGCGCTTCGACGAGGTCCACCTGCTCACCATGGACCGCCACGGCTTCCACGGCGCCGGCAACTCGGGCCGCAACGCCGCGCTGCTGGTGGAGCGCTTCCCCGACACCCGCTTCGTGCACAGGGTGCTCGAGACCACGGCCCTGGGCAGCTGGCTGGCCACCCACCGCCGCTGGCAGCACCTGCGCCGTCACGGCTTCATGACCCTGCAGGCCTGCGGCCACTGTGCCCTGGCCAACCACGTGGCCGGGCTGGCCTGGTGCCTGCACCACCGCCTGTCCCATGTCTCCGATGGCATCACCCACGACTGGCCCTTCTTCCCCGGCCACATGGACGCCGTGATCGACCGGCTGCGCGCCTTCCACCGCACCTGGGACATCGAGTACCTCACCCCGGTGCTCCACTGCGAGACCGATGAGCCCCTGCGCTACATCGACAAGCTCGGTCGCGGGGGCGCGCCCGCCCTCGGCCCCGACGCCGAGACCACCGGTCGCATCCTGCAGCGACTCGGGCTGAGCGAGCGGGAGAGCTACAAGGGCACCGAGCTGGACCGCAAGGTCCAGGCCCGCTGCCGTCAGTTCATCCTGCCCAACCTGTACATCTACTGGTACTTCCTGCCCCGCAAGGACTGGTCGGCCTACGAGCGCGCCGTGCTGGCCTACTTCGAAGAACTCATCCAGCAGGTGGACCAGCTGGTGCGCGCCTGGCGGGAGCGCGGGGAGCACTCAGAGCTGTTCGCATTCCTGGATCAGGCCGGGCCCCTCGTCGGTCAGGACACGCTCGAGGGCCAGCCCTAGGCAGCGACCCACAGCCTCGTGCCCCGCGGCGTTGGGGTGGATGTAGTCGCCGGGGATGTACAGCTCCATCGCGGCGCGGTCCCGGCCCAGCAGCGGCGCAGTGTCCACCAGCGGGGTGCCCGTGGCCGCCGCCACCTCGCGCATCGCGGCGTTGTAGATCTCCGCGTCGCGCACGCAGTCGTGGATCAGCGCCTCGTAGGCCTCGGCGTAGGCCCGCCTGGCGTCGGCGTTCAGACCTTGGGCCTCCCGCAACCGGCCGAGCCAGTAGCGGGGGGCCGAGCCCTGGGGGTCCAGGGCCAGGGCCTGGCCCACGGTCTCCTCGGCCTGGTCCAGCGCGTCGCTGTCCAGCTGCGCCTCCGCCTGCGCGAGCAGCGGGTCGAGGCCCTCTGGCTTGGGGGGCACGGGATCCGGCAGGTGGAAGGGCAGCAGCACCAGCACCACCGGGATGCCCCGCTCGGCGCCGATTGCCACCAGCCGCTCCAGGTTGCTCCGGTAGTCTTCGAGCCCGGTGCGGGGGTGGCCCAGCTCGTAGCTGGGTCGTTGAGAGCGCCAGGGCTGCAGGCGGGCGGCCAGCCGGCCCCGCAGGCGGCTGGTGGTGCGCCCGAGCCAGCCGTGCATGGCACGGTTGCCGTGGGCCACCTGCTCTGCGGACGGCGGTGGCGTGCTCGCGTCGTCCTGCCCGTTGGGGAAGAAGAAGCGCAGGCGGTCCACGTCGTTGACCACCCACGACGCCGTGATCAGGTCGGGCTCGCGCTGCAGCAGCAGCTCGTCCAGCAGGGCCAGGCCTTGGCCCGAGGCGTAGCCCACCTGGCCCGAGTTCTGGACTCGCACCTCCAGCCCGCTCTGGCGCAGCAGGGCCTCGGCCACCGCCGGGTAGGCCTGCTCCGCCTCCACACCCCAGCCGAAGGTGGGGCTGGCACCCAGGGCGAGCACCTCGATGGGTTCCGGGCTGGCCGTGGGCAGGGAGGCGGGCTCGGGGACCAAGCGGAGGCCGCGGGCGTCGGTGAGGACCCGCGCCCCCTCGAAGTCCACGTCGAGGTTCGGGCGCACCCGCCATATGCGCTCGGGGTGCTGCTCGAGG
>CAZHIK010000445.1:0-7574 GCA_964532635.1 uncultured Enterobacterales bacterium | reverse complement strand
CTTCCCCGCTTCACGCTGCTGGTAGGTCACTCGCCCTTCACCATGCCCCGCGGGTGGGAGTACTACCTGACCACCCCGTACGAGGGCCCCAGCTACATCACCACAGTGCTGCACAACGCCGGCTACCCGGTGCGCATCGTGGATGTGCGCTACGCCGTCGATCCCTTGGGCGAGGCCTTCCGCCAGATCATGGAGGGCACCGACGTGCTCTGCCTGGCCACCTGGGAGGACAACTTCCCCTTCATGCGGGACATCGCCGCCCGGATCAAGAAGGCCGATCCCTCCATCCCAATCGTGGCAGGGGGCTCGCTGGTCACCTCCCTGCCCCACGTCTTCATGGAGCATACCGAGATCGACGTCGCGGTGATCTCCGAAGGCGAGCTCACCATGCTCGAGCTCATGGCCAGCTTCACCAAGGGCGGCTGGACCCTCGATGACCTCGCAGCCACCCGCGGCATCTGGTACCGCACGGCCGAAGGTGCCGTGGTCAAGACCCAGCCCCGCGGTCAGATGCCCACCCTCGACTTCCTGCCGCGCATGAAGCTCGACCTCTGGCCCCAGGCCCGGGGTCCCAAGGGCTTGCAGCCCCAGATCATCACGAGCTTCTCCCGCGGCTGCAAGATGGACTGCTCCTTCTGCTTCCGCACCACGCCACAGGTGGCCTCCAAGTCAGCGGCCCGCTTCGAGCGCGAGCTGGACTGGCTGCAGTCCAACTACGGCATCGACTTCATGTTCTTCGCCGACCTCACCTTCTCCGCGGAAGCTCCGCAGACCCGCGAGATCTGCGAGGTGCTCGAGGGTCGCGGCATGCGCTTCACCTGCATGACCCGCTGCGCCGACGTCGACAAGGAGCGCCTGGACGCCATGAAGCGCGCTGGCTGCGACGTCATCCTCTTCGGCGTCGAGTCCCTGGGGGCCTCGGCCCTCAAGGAAGCGCGCAAGCCCACGACCGAGAACATCTCCATCCGGGCCATGCACCGCAGCATGGACGCTGGCATCCGCTTCGGCACCTTGTTCATCGTGGGGCTGCCCGGCGAGACGGCCGAGTCCCTCGACCACATGTGTCGCTTCGCCGAGGAATACCACCACATCGTACGGGTCAAGTACCTGTCCGCCATGCCCGGCACCTCGGTGTATCAGAACTGTCTCGCCGACGGCACCATCAAGGACGAGGTGTCCCACCTCGAGTGGCTGAGCACAGAGCAGGCCCTGCTCGAGGACGAGTTCCTCAACCTCGCCGGTCTCCCGGAGCAGGTCTACCGCGACGCGTACAAGCGCATCTACGACTGCTACCAGCCCGGCCCGGTGATGAAGTTCGATCACTACCCGGAACACTTCGAGTTCCACGCACCCAACCCCGATGACGGCCACCAAAGCTGCGTGGCCTACGCCTGGGAAGGCTGGCGAAAGGACTGGTCCTCAGCAGGCCCCTTCCTGGCCCCCGGCTCCGACCGCTACACCCTCGACAAGGTCGGCGCCCCCGGCATGGCCGAGACCGGCGCCGCGCTCATGGACTGCGGGGCAAAAAAGCTGGCGATGCCCGAGACCTAGGGGAGCACTTCACGTGCTCCCGCTAGCGGGAAGCCCCCCTCCCCGGCCCCAGGCAGCGGTGGTAGCGCCGCAGCGCTGCGCCGTGGTGTCCTGGCACCAACACGATGTGGTTGCCCAGGGGCCGCTCCAGCAACTCCTGGCGCTGGGAGGCATCCACCGACACCAAGGCCTGGGTGCGGCACTGGTCTGCCGCCGTACCCGCCTCGATCAGCTCGCTCTCGACGATCCAGAGCTCCTCGAGCCCGGCTCCACCGATGCGCAGCAAGGTGACCGGGCCCGGCTCGAAGCGACCAGCGACACCGACACCACGCCCCGACTCGAAGTGGGTGTCCAGGCGGTGCTCCTCGACCAGGTGCAGAGGCACGGTGCAGTGAGCCAGCCACAGGCCCCGGTCCTCGAAGCGCGCGGGGTTGGCCATCCAGGGCACCGTCCCCAGCAGCTGTCGCACCCAGAGCAAGGCGACAGCGGAGACCAGGTCCCCCTCGCAGCCCGCCACCAGCCCCTCTGCCCCCAGCCGGGCCATGGCGAGGCAGGCCGTGGTGTCTCGCCTGGTGAGCAGGTCGAAGCAGCGCAGGGTGAGGGCTTGCAAGCGGTGCTCAGCCACGATCCTCTCGAGGGCCTGCTGGATGGCGTCGGACCCTGGGACTTCACCCAAGCCCGCTAGCAACACATCGATGGGGATGTCCACAACCACTGGTCCCCACGCACCCAGTACCCGCTCGGGGGCAGGACTGCTGGCTACGAGCCAGTCCGACGCCGCTCCGATGGAGCCCAGGCGCGTACCCTGCAGGGCCCGCTGGCAGGCCACCGCCCCCAACTCTGCGCGGGGATCGGTCGCAGGATCGTCCAGCAGCGCGAGGGTGGCCGGGGCGCCCCGCTGGCGCAGAGCCGCGAGGGTCTCGAGGGCCGCGGGCAGGCTGTTGTGGGCTCCGTGGGCCAGCAAGAGCAGGGCCTGGCTCGGGCGACGGGCGTGGATGTCCATCGCCTGCCGTTCGGTCCCGCCGGTGAGCATCAGCAGGGCCACGGGCTGCTCGTCACTGTCTGCGGACAGCTCTACGGCGCCGCACCCCGCCAGCAGTGAGCGCCAGGGAGCGGCAAGCGCCGCGATGGCAGCCGCGTCGTGCAGGGGGGACGCGAGGGCTCGCCAGGTGGGTGTGTGGACCACTACTTCGTGCCTACCGTGAGCTCGAAGAGCATGTGATCGACGATGCGGCCGTCGGCCAGCTCCACCGAGTGGAGCTGGGCGAAGGCCGGCGAGGCGGCTCGATAGACGTCGCGGATGCCCTCGCGGCGAGACTCGGGGATGGCGCCGTTGTCGGACCAGACGTCCACGTCCTCGATGGAGACGTGGGGGTGGGCCTCGGCCTGCCCGCAGCCGGCCACCAGCATAGCCGCGCTGACGTCGCCGCGAACGAAGAAGTTGCGCCGCGCAGGGTTCCGCAGGCGCAGGATCTCGAAGTACTCGTCGCGGTCGTCGGCCCCATACGCCGCCAGGTCGATGCTCACGATGCGCCCACCGGGCTTGCAGACGCGCACCATCTCAGCGAGTACGCCCCTCAGGTCCATGAACTGGATGCCCTGGCGGCAGACCACCAGATCGTAGCTATCGTCGTCGAAGGGCATGTCCTCGCCGGGAGCGATGACCAGCTCATCCACCGCATCGGAGGCTTGCTCCACCATGGCCTCGTTGATGTCCAGGCCCGTGATGTGCTTCACGTGGGGCCGGAGCGAGCGAGCGACCAGCCCGGTACCGACCGCGACATCGAGCAGCCGCTCCTCGCCAGAGGGTGCGAGCAAGCTCCGAATCCGCTCGAGGATGACCGCGTCGGTGCACCAGAAGCTGGACCCATCGTAGGTGGCGGCGCGGGCTGTGAAGTGCTCCTGCACGCAATCACGGGAGATGTCGAGAGTCTTCATGGTGGCTCCAATATGTGAGCTGGACCAGCCGCGGTCCCGCTCGGCCCCAGTTATAGTGCGCTGCTGTGGTTGACACCCCAGCGTGCTCGACGAGCACGTGAACACGTCGATCGGACGGAGCAGAGCATGGCCAACCTCGCGGGTCTCGAGACCCACAAGCACCTGAAGGAGGCCTTCGCCGAAGAAGCGGTCACCGCCTATCGGTACCTGTACTTCGCGAAGATCGCCGACATCGAGGGTCGGCCGGACATCGCCCAGCTCTTCCGCGACCTGGCCGAGGGTGGCATCTGCAACGCCCACGGCAGCCTCGACTTCCTCCGCACCGAAGGCGACCCCCTCACCGGCGCCCCCATCGGTGAGACCGACCGCAACCTCCACGCCGCCCTGCTGGCCGAGTCCACCGAGTTCAGCGAGCTCTACCCCACCATGGCAGCCGTCGCGCACGCCGAGGGTTTCCCCGACATCGCGTCGTGGTTCGAGACCCTCACCAAGCTCAAGCGCGCCCACGCACAGCAGCTCCGCGATGCCATCGCCCGGCTCGAGCGCCGCCAGGGCGCCGACGAGGGGGGAGCGTGAAGATGGCCTGCAAGGAATCCAACTGCAACGGCACCTACGACGCCCGGAGCATCACCGTCCTTCCCGGCCTCGAGGCCGTGCGCAAGAACCCCTCGATGTACATCGGCTCCACCGACCAGGAAGGCCTCCACCGCCTGGTCTACGAGGTGGTCGACAACTCCATCGATGAGTCCCTGGCCGGCTACTGCAGCCGCATCCGCGTGGTCATCGGTCGGGACGGTTCCTGCTCGGTGGAAGACGATGGGCGCGGCATCCCCATCGACGAACATCCCGAGCTGGCCTGCCCCGCCTGCCAGGTCGTGCTCACCACGCTCCATGCCGGTGGCAAGTTCGATCAGGGCTCCTACTTCCGCTCTGCGGGAATCCACGGCGTGGGCGTCTCCTGCGTCAATGCCCTGGCCAGCTGGCTCCAGCTCGACATCTGGCGCGCCAACGGCCACTGGACCCAGCGCTACGAACGAGGCACACCTGTCACCGAGCTTCACCGGAAGCACGGCTCCGAGCGTCGCGGCACCCGTGTGCACTTCCTCCCGGACCCCACCATCTTCGAGACCACCGCCTTCTCCCACGCCGTGCTGGCCCGCCGCCTCGAAGAACTGGCCTTCCTCCACCCCGGCATCCACATCCAGTTCGACGATCACCGCCAGGGCACCAGCCACGTCTACCAGTACGACAGCGGCATCCTCGGCTTCATCGAGCGCCTCAACTCCGACCGCACCCCGCTCCACACCCAGCCCATCTCCATCGTGCACAAGGGCGAGGAGCTCGAGCTCGACCTGGCCCTGCAGTGGACCACCGCCTACGGCGAGGAGATCGCCAGCTACGTCAACAGCATCAACACGGTCTGGGGCGGCACCCACGTCAACGGCCTCAAGCGTGCGCTCACCCGGAGCATCAACGCCTACGCCTCCAGGGCCGGGCTTCTCAACGCCGACAACGGCGAGCGTATCGCCACCTTCGACATCCTCGAGGGACTGACCTGCGTGATGTCGGTGCGCATGGTCGACCCCCGCTTCGAGGGCCAGACCAAGACCCGACTCACCAGCCGCCCCGTGCGGGACATCGTCGACGACGTGGTGACCAACCAGCTCGACGCCATCCTGGCCGACGACCAGGCCCTGGCCAGGGTCGTGGTGGGCCGTGCGCTCGACGCCTCCCGAGCACGCCTCGCCGCCCGCCGCGCCTCGGATCGCGCACGCTACACCGCCCGCGACATCCACGTCAGCGACGAGGTCTACCAGAAGCAGTTCGGCATACGCTCCAAGAACTGGCACAGGTCGGCCGAGTGGATCGCCAACGATGAACTCCTCGCCCGGCACGCTGAGGCCTTCGAGATGCCCGAAGGGGCGCGACTGCTGGATGTCTGCTGCGGCTCTGGAGTGGTGGGCCACTCGTTTGGCGATCGTGTCTCGGAGAAGATCGGACTGGACATCACCCCTGAGATGGTGAAGCTGGCCGGCGAGCGGCTCGACGAGGTGGTGCAGGGCACCGTCTACGACATCCCCTTCGAGGATGACAGCTTCGACATCGTCTGCACCCGCGAGGTCCTCCACCTGCTGCCCAACCCGGGCAAGCCCGTCTCCGAGGTCTTCCGCGTACTGAAGCCCGGCGGCCAGTTCGTGGTCGGACAGATCCTGCCCTTCTCCGAGCTCGACGGTCCCTGGATGTACCGGGTGTTCAAGAAGAAGCAGCCCCTCATCTTCAACATGTTCCAGGAGGAAGACTTCCGGCAGATGCTGCTGGGGGCCGGCTTCGAGGATCTGAAGATGACCGAGTACAACCTGTGGGAGTCCATCGACGTGTGGATCGACACCCACGAGACCACCAGCCTGCACCGCCACGAGATCCGCGACTTGTTCCACAACGCCCCGGCCGAAGCACGAGCCGTCCACCCCTTCGAGATCCTGCCCTCTGGCGAGATCCGCGACCTGTGGCGCTGGTGCATCTTCTCTGTGCGCAAGCCCTCATAGCCTCCAGGCCATGACCAGCCTCCCCGAGGCCTGCCCCCAGCGCGCCGCCGCCATCGAGCGCCTGTGCTCCCTGCGCCGCGCCCAGCCATCGCCCACCCAGGGCCTACTGGATCGCGTGCGCTCCGTCGTGCTGCTGGCCTCCAGCAGCCGAGGCGGCTCGAGCGTGATGGCCGAGATCCTCCGCAACAGTGGGCACCTGCTGCACTGCAGAGCCGAGATCAATCCCTTCCTGGTGCTGTCGGGCCTGGCCTGGCCCGAGTCGGGCAGCACGAGCGACCAGCTCGACGCCGGGCAGCCTGCCGAACGAGAGATCCTCGATCACCTGCTCGCTCACGACGTCGGGAAGCCCACGGGCACCCTCCCCGACGCGGCGTCGGTGGAGCGCTTCGCGCAGGAGCTACACTGGCGGCTGTCCCTGCAGTGGCCCCTCGAGCGCTTCGACCCCACCTGGATCCTCGACCGGGTGCTGCGCACGCTGCAACACTTGGAGCGCCACCACGGCTGGGCGCCGGGCACCTTTCCCGACCCCCAGCGCTTCCACGCCGTCTTCCTGAACGGGGTGCGCGAGCGCCACCCCCAGGTCAATCCCTGGTACTACGATCTCCACCCCCACCTGGTGCGGGAGCACTGCCCGGACATCGCCCCCAGCCTGGCGCCGCCCTCCCCCGTGGTCCTCGAGGAGCCTCCCTTCGTCACCGTCAGCCCATGGCGCGCGCCCACCGAACTCGAGCTGGAGCGGCTTCCCCTGGTCATCAAGACGCCCTCCAACGCCTACCGCATCCCCTTCCTGACTTCGGCCTTCCCCCAGGCTCGGTTGCGAATCCTCCACCTCACCCGCAACGCGGCGGCATCCGTCAACGGCCTGGTGGACGGCTGGCGCTTCCGGGGGTTCTTCTCCCATCGGCTCGACCGCACCGTGGATATCGCTGGCTACAGCGTTCCGGAGCGGCCGTGGAGTCAGACGTGGTGGAAGTTCGACCTGCCGCCCGGCTGGTCGGACTGGACCCAGCGGCCACTGGTGGAGGTCTGCGGCTTCCAGTGGCGTTCCGCCCACCAGGCCGTGCTCGAACAGCTCGACACCCAGCCCGGGCTGGACAGGCTCAGGCTGCGCTTCGAGCACGTGGTGGGAAGCCACCAGCAGCGGCTCGAAGCCTTCGCTGTCCTCACCCGCTGGCTCGACCTGCCCAGCGATCCCACCATGGACCGCGTGGTGGCTTCGGGCCTGCCCCCCATCATGGCCACCAGCCGCCCAAGGCACCGACGGTGGTACGACCGGGCCGAGCTCCTCGAGCCGGTGCTGGCCCGTGAGGACACCCGCGCGCTCATGGACGCACTGGGCTACGCTCCCGATCCATCCACCTGGCTGTAGCAGCCGGGCGCACTTTCGAGCGCGAGGCCACCATGAGCGATCCCCTCGTCCCCCGTGATCAGGCCGCCAGCTTCGGTGGCCCCGGCTGGAAGGCGCGCAGCGAGGAGCACGCCCTCGAGGTGGCCGCGGGGCAGGGCGGCGGCAATGGTGGCGCCGGTCACATCGACAATGAGTGCAGGATCGAGGGTTGT
>CAZHIK010000444.1:0-7588 GCA_964532635.1 uncultured Enterobacterales bacterium | reverse complement strand
GCCTCGAGTTCCAGGCCGAGGCCACCGACCCCGCCATCTACCCCCTCCCCCCTGCAGCGGAGCCGGAGCCGGTCTTCCATCCGCCCATTCCCGAGCCCGAGCCTCCCGCTCCCGAACCGGAACCCGAGCCTCCCGCTCCTGAACCAGAACCCGAGCCCCCCGCCCATGTCACCATGGTGGCGGAGTTGTGGTGGCACGAGGAGGGCTTGGCCGCCATCTGGTGCAACGAGTCCCTGCGCATCGGCCTGCGCTGCGAGATGCTCCTGGATCCCGAGGAACGCGGCGAGCCCTTGCTGTACAGGGTGGAGATCATTCGCGCCCACCACAAGCGGGCCCCCGATGGTCGCAGCGGCTTCCTCCACGAAGCCCAGGCACACCTGGCCCCCGAGCAGCCCGCGCCCAGGCCACCCGCTCCGAAGCCGGCGACCAAGCCCGCGCCCGCGCCATTCCCTCGGCGCCGGCGGCCGGCCTCCAAGCCCGAGCGACGCGGTGGCCCCTTCCGCATGGTGCTGGTGGAGCACAACCCCGGCTACGGCCCCAGCGAGCTCCGCAAGCAGCTGGGCCGCATCGAGGGTGTGCTCATCGACACCCGCAGCAGCCTCAAGGCCCTGCGGGCGCGGCTGATGCGGGGGGATGTGAACCTGGTGATGGTGGAGCTTGACCTGCCGGAGTCCACGGGATTGGACACCGCCAGCTCGGCCCTGAAGTACGCCAAGGGCGTCCCCGTGGTGGCCCTGACCGACACCCTCACCCCGGCTCTCGAGGCCGGATGCGAGGAACTGGGGATCCCCAAGGTGCTCAGCAAGGCGGCAAAGCGCACGGAGCTGCACGCACTGATCGAGGGCTTCGCCTCGGGGTAGGAGGGCTGGCCCGGTCAGGGGATACAGGCTGTCAGGTTGCGGGGCTCGTCGCTCGTGATCAGCAGGTCGTCCTCGAGGCGGACGCCGCCTGTGGTGCGCCAGCGGTCCAGAGCGTCCCAGGCGACTGCGTCGCCAAAGCGCTCTCGATTCCGGCCATCGTCCAGCACGGACGGCGCGAAGTACAGTCCCGGCTCCACGGTCACGGCCATCCCCTCCTCGAGGGGCAGGTCCACCCTCAGCCGGGCACCGCAGCAGCTGCGCTCCGTTCGCCCCGGGATGCGCCCGCCGGCGTCGCGCACACCCAGGCCGACCAGGTGCCCGATGCCGTGGGGGAAGAACAGGGCGATGGCCCCCGAGTCCAGCAAGCCGTCCACCTCGCCGCGCAGCAGGCCCAGGTCGCGCAGCCGCTCCGCGAGCACCCGGGCCGCGGTCCGATGCACGTCGTACCACTCCACGCCCGGACGGCAGCGTGCCGTGGCTGCGAGCTTGGCCTCCGAGACCGCGTCCACCAGCGCCTCCTGCCTGGGGGTGTAGCGCCCGCTGACCGCGTATGTGCGGCTCACGTCGGCGGCGTAGCCCTGGACCTCGGCGCCTGCGTCCACCAGCATCAAAGCGCCTTCCTGGGCCACCGTCGCCCCTGGCCGCACATGGAGCGCAGCAGCGTTGGGGCCCAGGCCCACGATGGTGTCGAAGCTGGTGCAGTCCGCGCCCGCGTGGAGCATGGCGGCTTCCAGCTCGATGCGCAGCGTGCGCTCGTCGATGCCGGGACCGAGCAGCTCCCGGACCCGGGCGAACCCTGCTGCGGTGGCCCCGACCGCCCGCTCCATCATGGCGATCTCCGCCGCGTCCTTGGGGCGCCGCGCCGCGTCGATGATGGCTCGGGCGCGGTGGCAGGCTTCGGGATCGCTGCGGATCCCCGGCAGCGGTGCGCCCACCAGGATCGCAGGACCATCGGCTCGGGACGCGAGCCAGTCGGGCAGTGTCACGACGTCCTGTCCGTGGGGCTCGGCGGCCTCTCCCAGCCAAAGTCGCTCCTCGGGGGTCACCGGGTGCACGAAGTGCGTCCAGCCTTCGCGGGGATCGAAGGCGAGTACGCCTCCGGAGCGCGCGAACCCCGTCAGCCAGCGGTAGCAGGGGTGGGGGATGAAGGGGTAGTCCTGGTCGAGGCCGCCCGGCTTGGTGATGGGCGCACCGCAGCCCACCAACAGCACGCGACCCAGCTCTGCCAGGGCCGCCTCCACCCGCGCTCGGCGCGCCGTGAAGACCTGCTCGTCGATGAACCGTTCGGTCGGCATGGCATCCTCGCTCGTCTGTGGGGACGTGGGAAACGTACCGAATCAATGTCGGGCGGGGGAGTCTGGTGGGCCGTAGTGCCGAATTTATGTACTATCGGGGCCTGGACAGGAGCCCCTGATGGTACCGCAACCACCCCACGCCGCCTTCGACACCCTCAAGCGCGCCCTGCGTGCCCGCGGTCATACCTACCGACAGGTAGGTGTCCGCATCGGGCTGTCCGAGTCCGCGGTCAAGAAGATCTTCTCCAACCGAGACTGCTCCCTCTCTCGGCTTTCCCAGCTGGCCGAGGTGGCTGGGCTGTCCCTCTCCGAGCTGTTCGAGCAGGCCGAGCGGCCGGCGTTCGAGCGCTTCCGCATCGACCATGAGCGCCAGCGCTGGCTGCTCGAGCACCCCGACGCCTTCTGGCTCTACTGGCGCCTGGTGATGGATCGGCTCACACCCGCACAGATCCGGCAGCGCTGGAGCCTGTCCGAGGCCTGGATGACCCGCCACCTGGCACAGCTGGACCGCGCGGGGCTCATCGAGTTCGGCCCCGAAGATCGTGTCCGCCTGCCCCACGGCGAGCTTGTCCAGTGGGTGAGCGGCGGTCCGCTGCTGACCTGGCTGGAGCGCAGCTGGTCGCGGGCTCTCGTGGAGGATCTGGTGGGCGGCGCCCCGGGGATGCTGCGGCTGCACGAGCTGCAGCTGCGCGAGGAGACGGCCCGCGAGCTCGAGGCCTCCCTGCAGGCCCTGGTGGACGAGTTCCTGCGCCGCGCCCGGCGGGAGCAGGCCCTGACCCCGGAGCGGGATCGCCACGCCCGCAGGCTGCTGGTGGCCACGGCCCAGGGCGGCTTCGTGCTCGGTGGGCCGGCCAGCCCCGATCGTTGAGCTGCGCTGGCCCGAGGGCGTGGGGCCGTCAGGGCTGCGGGGCCAGCAGCGCCCGCATGGTGATCTCGGCGGCCGTCAGGCCGGGGTCGGTGTCGAGGTCGGGCAGGCCCAGGCTGCGCTTGGGGGGCTTGACCTTCATGGGGGTGCCGTCGGCGTGTGAACGAAGGGCCACGCTGGCGTCGGCCAGTCCGCGCACCAGGTAGGCCTCGCCCACCGTCAGCTCCAGCTTCACGTCGGGCTGGATACCGCCGCCCAGGTCCCGGGCCAGGGGCTTCCCGCCGGGCAGCATCCACAGCAGGTTGGTGTACTGCACGGCGTAGCCGTGGTCGGGCTCTTCGCGCAGGGCCTGGGTGCGGCCCTTGCCCCAGGTCAACGAGCCCACCACCCAGGCGCCGGCCTGCTGCTGCAGCGCGCCGGCCAGCAGCTCGGCCGACGAGGCGGTCTTGGAGTCCACCAGCACCACCGCGGGGATGCCCTCGAGGCCGTCGCCCTTCACGGCTTCGTTCCAGTCCGGCAGCTCCTCGCCCGTGGCTGGATCGATGGCGGGGGTGGTCTCGGGCATCGCGCGGCCCGAGATCTCCAGCAGCGTGCCCTGGGCGATGAAACGATCCGCGATCCCCACTGCGGACTCCACGTCCCCGCCGGCGTTGCCGCGCAGGTCCACCACCACGGCCTCGATTTCGCCCAGGTGGGGCTCGAGCAGCGCGTCGAAGGCTGCCAGGGTGGTGGGCTTGAACTCCTCGATGCGGACGTAGGCGATGCCGTCCTGTGGGTCGATCCAGGGATTCCAGCTGTTGTCGTCGTTGCGCCCGAGGCCGAAGACCGTGGGGGTGTAGACCGGCCCGCGGGTCAGGGTCACCTCCCAGGGATCTACCTTGGCGCGGTCGACGATCAGGGTCACGGTGCTGCCCTCGGGTCCCTTCAGGGCCGCCTCGGCGGCGGCCACCTTGTCGCCCTCGACCTCGGCGAGCACCAGGTCGTCGATCCGGTCCACGCGGTCGTACTGGTGGAGGTTGGCTTCCCAGGCCGAGGTGTCCGGGATGGGCACGGCTACACGCACGTCACCCAGCGGGCCCTTCTCCAGCTCGAGGCCTACGCCGTAGCGCACACCAGCGTGGTGCTGCTGCCATGACGCCATCTCCTTGGGCCAGACCGCGCGGGTCCACTGATCCAGGCTGGACAGCACGCCGCGCATCCACTCGTCGATGGTGGTCTCGGGACTGAGCCCGGCCTCGGTGCCCCAGATCAGGGCGGCATCCAGGGCCTTGACGGGATCGCGGTGGGACTTGGGGCCGCGATCGGCATCGGCGACGCCCAGCTCTGCGAGCCAACCCAGCTGCTGGGCTCCGCCGTAGGTGGCGGAGGACCAGGCGGGATCGGTGTAGTACTCGGCGTCGATGCGGCCCAGCAGGTGGACCGCGGCGTCGCGGGTGATGCCCTGCTGGGAGCTGCGGGTCAGTGGCCGGCGGTGCTCGCTGTAGCGGGTCCGGATGGAGGCCTGCTCGGCCCGGTAGCGATAGCGGGTCAGCTGCTTGTCGTCGCGGCACACCTCGGCCAGCAGCTTCCAGGCCTCGGCCTGGTCCTCCGGGGGCGCCTCGGCGACCGCCAGCTCCACGTCGCGGAGCAGCACAGTGAGGGCGGGTTCGTCGGGGGTGGCCATCAAGGCCGAGGAGAGAAGCCCCGCGGCTTTGGCCACGTGATCGCGCTGCAGGGCCTCGACGATGCTGTCCTGGAGCATGGCCAGCGCGGCCTCGTGGATGGCGACCCGGGCGGCCTGCAGGTCAATCCAGACCTGGGCGGCGGCGGCCTGCTTGGGATCGGCGCTGGCGGTCAGGGCCTCGGCGGCGGTGTGCAGGTCCTGCCGTAGCAGGGCATCGGCATCCACAGGATCGGCGTTGGCGCAGGCGGTGAGCAACAGCAGGGTAGCGTGCATGGCGACTCCGGGTCCCGGGAGTATAGCGCCTGGGGAACATCGCATCGGCCCAGCGGGATACGCCTCGGGAGAGGCCCCGACATGTCCCCCATCGACTTCGACTTCGATCGCATCGTGGACCGCCGAGGAGGCGACTCCCGCAAGTGGGGAGACGTCCAGGCGCGCTGGGGCCACGCGGACGTGCTGCCCATGCCCATGGCAGACATGGACTTCCCGGTGGCGCCGGCCGTGCAGCGGGCGCTGCAGCGACGCCTGGACCACGGCCTGTTCGGGTACACCCGTGTGGACCAGGCCTTCGGCGCGGCGGCGTGCGACTGGCTCGAGCGCCGCCACCGCTGGGCGGTGGACCCTGCCTGGTTGGTGCCCGCACCCGGCGTCGTACCCGCTGTGTACGCCGCTGCGCGTGCGCTGTGCTCCGATGGCGGGGCCGTGGTGGTCCAGCCTCCGCTGTACGCCCGCTTCCTGAAGCTCGGCGCGCTGGGGGTGCGGCAGCTCGACAGCCCGCTGGTGCTCGAGGGCGAGCGCTACCGCATGGATCTGGAGGCCCTCGAGGTCCTGATGGATCGCCAGCCCGTGCGAGCGCTGCTGCTGTGCAACCCTCACAACCCAGTGGGTCGGGCTTGGAGCCGGAGCGAGCTCCGAGCCCTGGGCGAGCTGTGCTCGAGGCGCGATCTGACGATCATCGCCGACGAGGTCTTCGGCGACCTGTGCCTGCCGGGCCAGCGCTTCACCCCTTTCGCCAGCATCGACCCGGAGCTGGCGGCCCGCACCATCACCTGCACTTCCGCCAGCAAGGCCTTCAACCTGGCGGGCTTGAGCACGGCCGTGGCCATTGTCCGCGATCCCCTGCTGCGAGAGTCTCTCGAGGGCGAGCTGGCGGCCACCGGCTTCACGACGCCGGGACCCTTCGGTCTGGCCGCCAGCTGCGCGGCCTGGGAGCACGGCGGGCCCTGGCTCGACGCCCTGCTGCCCTACCTGGCGGCCAACTTCTCGGAGCTCGAGGCCTGGCTGGGGCGGGTGCTGCCTTCTGCCCGGCTGGTACCGGCCCAAGCCGGCTACCTGGCCTGGGTGGACCTGCGGGCGTTGGGCCGATGCACCGACGAGCTGCACCGCATCGCCGTGGACCACGCGCGGGTGGCGCCGGTGCGGGGCACCCACTTCGGGGCGGTGGGTGAGGGATTCCTGCGCTTCAACATCGGCTGTCCTCGGGCCACCCTGCACCAGGCCATGGCCCAGCTCGAGCGAGGGTTCGTGCCCGCCCTGGAGGCGCGGTGAGTCAAGACCGATTCTCTCGCTTCGATGCGCTGATCGAAGGGCTGGACTGCGAGCGCCCGGGGCCCCTGCTGGCCGTGCACCGGCTCGAGCCCGCGCTGTCTGCCGAGCTGCGCGCGGCGGTGGCGGGTTTCCTGTTCGACTCGGCGCCGGCGGGGGTGCCGGAGGGCGACGAAGCCGCGCTGCTCGAGGCCTTCGTGGCGCGGGGCAGCGCGCTGGCGTGGGTGACCGGATCGGGCCGGGTGCTGCCCACCCGGGCCACCGCGGTGCCCTACGCGCGGCTGGTGTGCGCGGTGGGCGCGATCCTCGAGGCCGCCGGTGTCTCTCCGCGGCTGCAGGCCATCCACCTGTTCTCGGTGAAGATCAAGGGTGGACGGCCGGATCGGGGCGGGCAGCCCAACCCCCTCGAGGTGGAGATCCCCCATCTCGAGACCTGGCAGGGCTCCACCGTCAGCACCGTGGCCTTCCACCTGCCCGTGCTGGGGGACCTCGAGCGCAACCTGCTGCAGTTCTACGCTGCGCCCCACGACTTCGACGAGGCCTGGCTCCACGAGATCCCGAACGCTGCTGTGGCGTGGGAGATGGCCCGGGCCCAACGGGCGCTCCATCGACCTCCGCGGCCGGGGGAGCTGCTGGTCTTCGACGCGGGCACCTTGCACCACACCACGCGCCACCCCGGCTGCGGTCCGCGGGTGACCCTGGAGATCATGGCGGTCGTGCCGGGACCCACCACTCGGGTGGACTTCCGGCCCTGGGACCAGGCGCTGCCGGTCGAGCGCTTCCTGGAGATCGGGCGTGGGGTCGTGATGGTCCCCGAGGTGCCGGTGGGCAAGACCGTGCGGGTGGGGGCGTTGGTGGAGGCGTAGCGGGACCCCTGTGTTGGCTCCCCAGCTCCACGGTTCCTCCGGATTGGGGAGATCACATGAGACCTGTTGTGGCGTGTCCGGTTGCTCTCGCGAGGTCCCTCCAGAGGGGTGTGGTCTGGGTTGGATGGTGCTCGGTCGGGAGCCTGACTTGATTGGCTCGTTTCCCACGTCATGGGTTTCCGGAGTGCCGACTGCGTAACCGTGCTATCCTTCCCATCCCTGAAAGGAAACCACGTGAGACAGCTGTCGAGCAGCTCGGGCAAGGAGGAGAACATGGTCAGGTGCAAGACAGGATACTGGTTGGGCGCACTGTTGGTGATCATCGGGATGTCCGCATGCGGGGAGTCCGAGGACGACTCACAGGACATGTCGTTCGAGCTCGACCTGGGCCAGGGCGTCCTGTGCGATCTGGATATCTACGGGCAACTCGTGTACTTCAAAGAGCAGGCGACAGAACCGGGAGCCAGCCTCCGCGGGTGGCCTGCACGGCCAGG
>CAZHIK010000443.1:0-7602 GCA_964532635.1 uncultured Enterobacterales bacterium | reverse complement strand
CCTCCACACGCCGATCGAGCGCCGTCTGGTCGGATGCGCTCACGGTAGTGGAGGGGCTCCCGGGCTGCGAGATGGGGGAGTGATCGTTGCCTGGTCCCCAACGCACTGCCCCAGTGAGGGGGTGTTTGGCCCCCGCAGGAGCTGTCGTGGGCTTTCGGATCACCACCTTGCTGCCATGGCTCGGCCTGCTGTCAGGCTGCACAACCACGGCACACTACGGCCCCGACACTCGTCCTGGTCGTCCCTCGGACGACGCCCACCTGGGAGTGCTCGAGCTGGGCAGCGACGAGCTGGACTTCGGCACCGTGCCCCTGGGGGAGCAGGGCCAGGCCGGCCTGGAGCTGACCAACGTCGGTGAGGGGCAGCTGCGCTTCCTGGCCGTGGAGATCACCCCCCAGGACGCCCCCTTCCGCTTCGACGAGGCCAGCCTGGCCCCCATCGAGCCCGGCGGCAGCGCCACCATCAGCGCCAGCTTCGAGCCGGACGCGGCGGGCCCCCACAGCGCCTGGCTCATCATCCAGGCCGACGAGATCGACCGCTGGAGCCATGCGGTGTTCCTGCGGGGCGAAGGGACGGGGGCCGAGCTGGAACTGCGGCCGGCGACCGTCACCTGGCCGGAGGTGGAACCCGGCTGTGAGCAGCAACGCCAGGTGACCATGACAAACACAGGCGACCGGCCGCTGACCATCTCCAGGCTCGGCCTCGACGCCCCCAGCGATGAGCTGTGGCTCGAGGACGCGCCCGAGCTCCCCCTGCTGCTCGATCCGGGTCATCGGTACCAGCTGCGCATCCACTACCTGCCCATCGACCAGGGCGAGGACGAGGCCCTGCTGTGGCTCGTCTCCGACGATCCCCTCGAGCCCGAGCGAGAGCTGGTGGTGTCGGCTGCCTGTCCCGAGGCCGTGACCGTGAGCGAGAGCTTCGTCTGGCTGGAGGACGTGGGGGCCGATGTCGTGGTGACCGCCAACGGCACGACGTCGATGCTGAACTTCGAGGACTCGATCCTCGCGGAGCTGACGAACCTGCACCAAGCGCTGGCGCAGCTCGAGGTGGACCAGCAGCTGGCGGTGATCCGCGACAACTACGCCTGTGTGCAGGGCGATCTGCGCTGGCTCGACAGTTCCCACGGTTCCGAGGAGGCCCAGGCCGCCATCACGGCGATGCTCGACGCCCCGTACACCAGCCTCGGCGACCTGGCCTTCGACATGCTCCAGGACGCCCTGGACCAGACCGCCCCCGGCGAGGGCAACGAGGGCCTGCTGCGGGAAGGCACGGGCCTGAACGTGGTGGGCATCTCGGATGGGCCCGATGGCAGCAGCATGGACTGGAGCTACCACCTCACCTGGCTGCAGTCCCGGGTGGAAAACCCCGACGACCTGGCGGTGCACGCGGTGGGCGGCGACTACCCCGGGGGCTGCGAAGGCGCCCGGGCCTTCACCGGCTACTACGAGGCCACCGTGGCCACCGGCGGGGCCTACCAGAGCATCTGCAGCCCCGGCTGGGGTGCCGCCCTGGCCGAGGCCATCGCCACCAACCAGGGCGGCACCCGCAGCCTCGGACTCAGCCACGAGCCCGTACCCGAGAGCCTGGAGCTGTGGCTGGACGGTGAGCGGGTGACCGAGGGCTGGAGCATAGCGGGCGCGAGCATCACCTTCGAGCTGGACCACCGGCCCTCGTCGGGCAGCGAGATCGACGTCAGCTACGTCATGGCTGCGAGCTGCGACTGACCGTGTCCAGCGGGATCGCCCAGACCTCCCACGCTTCGTCCTGCAACACCGGCTCACCCAGCCAGGCATGCAGCACCTCGCGGGTGGCGAAGAGCTCCGGGCGGCCCATGGCCTCGGTGTGCAGCACGAACCAGCGCAGGCCGATCTCGCCCAGGCTGGACCAGCCGCCGGGCGTGGGACCGGGGAACTCCACCATGTAGCGACCATCGCGGTTCTTCAGGCGCTCGCGGGGCTTGTCCAGGGCCCCGAGCAGCTCGTTCACCAGCGGGTCCTTCATCAAGGGCTCGCGCAGGAAGACGTTGACCCCGTAGGGCACGGGGCGCTCGTGGGCCACCTGCCAGATCTGGTAGCGGCGGTTCTGGGTAGCGTCGGGGGGCCAGTCGAAGACGCCGCCGGGGCCGGGAAGCTCGGCGTAGACCGCCGGTGGCTCCGCCGGGGTGACGGGCAGGGGCCAGACGGCCGCCGAGACGAACAGGCTCTCGG
Source organism: uncultured Enterobacterales bacterium (assembly GCA_964532635.1). Taxonomy (GTDB): domain Bacteria; phylum Myxococcota_A; class UBA796; order UBA796; family JAFGLY01; genus CALDOK01. Next base: position 5,392 of record CAZHIK010000443.1, on the reverse strand, counting down.
CCAACACCAGGGGCATGGCGACGAAGGCTACCCAGCGAGGCAGTTGGCTGACCGCAGCCGCAGCCCCGATGGCCAACAGTGGCACCAGGAAGGCGGTGAGCCGGTAGGGGTGGTGCACCAGGCTCCAGGGCGAGAACGGCAACCGGTACAGCACCGCCAGGGGCAGAGACATGGGGGCGTCGCCCAGCATCACCGGGTGTCCCCCCCAGGCCAGGGCCGGCCCCATGGCGAAGACGGCGAAGACCAGCCCCCCCCAGCGGTGGGGGCGCAGGGCGGGGTGACGCACGAAGCCCAGCACCGCCAACGACAGGGCCACCCAGCCCAGGTAGTGCACGTGCAGCACGCCCGGGTTGCCCATGGCCGGGGTGTTGGGGAAGTAACGATCGCCCGGGCGCAGGAACAGGGAGATGTCGGTGGCCGGCAGGGTGGCCTGCTGCCAGCCGGGGGCCGTGGCCGCGTCCACCGCGCCACCACCACCGAGCACGCCGGAGAGCACGTGCCAGCCCAGAGGGGCCGCGAAGAGCAGGCCGAGACCCAGGGCCGGCAGCAAGCGCTTGGCTCGGGTGCCTGGATCGGGCCCCACCAGCATACAGAGCATCAACAAGGCCGCGAAGGCGCCGTAGTAGAGCGCCTGGGCAGCGCAGAGGGCCACCCCGATGGCCGCGAAGAGCCAGGCGCGCTTACGACCCTCGAGGGCCAGCAGCACATCCCCCAGCAGCAGCACGGGGAAGAAGAGGCCGAAGTACTCGGTGAGCCCGGAGTGTGCGAGCCCAAGCAGGAAGGGGGCCGACATGCCGACGGTGCCGGCCAGCAGGGCCGCGCCGCGCTGCTCGAAGAGCCGCCAGGTCAGCCGGTAGAGCATGACGCCACAGAGCATCAGCTCCACCAACAGGGTGAGGTTGTAGGCCCAGACGAAGCCCAAGGGACGCAGGATCACGGCGATGGCCGCTCCCACCGGATCGACGTACCACAGCTCCTGGCCCGCGGGCAGGTGGGTGATGGTGGTGACCAGGGGCAGGCGGAGGTTGTTGATCTCGGCCCCCCACCACCAGGCGCCCTGGACGTGGTCGGGCATGTCCGACAGGTGGTGGCCCAGGTAGCCCTGTCCCAGCGGCAAGGGCCACAGCACCAGCAGCGCGATGCCGAGCAGGATCAGGAACTGGAGGCGGTGTTCCTTCATCGTGCCCACGTAGCCTGGCGCTACTCCACCGGCCCAGCAGGCTCCTCGAGAGGCGGCAGCTGCGGTGGGAAGCTGCGGCTCAGGCCCCGCAGACCCAGGGCGCGGGCGTGGCCCAGGATCGCGGCGTTGCTGCCGTCGGAGGCCACCAGCTCGTTGGGCAGCCGAAAGGGCTCCACATCCACGAAGCCCTGCATGGTGTAGCGAGCCGTGTCCCAGACCGCGATCTGGTCGCGGAAGCGGTAGACTGGCGGGCCGAAGCAGGTGGTGAGGATGCGCTCGTAGCTGGCGGCCAACGGGAAGAGCGGGCCGGGCAGGTACTCGCGGTTGACTACGATCAGCCGCACCTCCTGCTCGTACAGCGCCAAGGCGTGTTCGGGCAGGAACGCGAAGGGCCCCACCTGACGGCCCAGCTCGTGCTCCCGGAGCATCCGCAGGAAGCTGTTGGCATCGACCCAGGCGTCCCACTCCACCGGCCGCACCCGGGCCACCCAGGCGGCGTGGCCGTTCACCAGGGCCTTGCCGTGCAGCTGCTGATAGCTCAGGCTCTGCTGGGTAGTGACCAGCTGGGGGGCCAGGGGCAGCTCGAGCATCACCTCGCCGGGCAGCTCCGCCATGGCCAGGTAGGCGGGCGGGGGCTCCCACCAGGAGGAGGCTGCCCCGGTCCGGCCGCCCCGGCTCCCCAGATCCAGGGGCAGCAGGAGCACCAGGCCTGCCGCCACCAGCCAGGGGCTGCGCAGCCGCAGCCGCTCCACCGCCCCGTCAAAGCCCCGGGCCGCCAGCACCGCGGTGGGGATCAGCACCCCGAGCACGTGGCGGTAGGGCCACCAGAAGCGCTCGAGGGGGCCCCAGCCGTAGACCAGGGCGAAGGGTCCTGGAACCCCGCTGGGGCTGCCGTCGGGCAGGAGCAGGCGGGGGCCCAGGGCGAGCAGGGAGAAGACCACGGCCGCCACCAGCAGCCCCGGCAGGCGCCAGTCCCGCCATGGACGACGCAGCAGCCCAACACTAGCCAAGGCCGCCAGTACCAGCGCGATGAGGGGAGGCAGCACCTCGCCCCGATCCGCGGCCCCCGACCACAGCCAGGCCGAGGCCGGCAGCGAGGCCTCGAGGGCCAGCGGATGGGGCCAGCTCCCCTCCCCCACCCCGGGCAGCGCGCTCCAGTGACGCAGCCAGGGCCACAGCACCGGGACCAGCAGCAACGCCGACAGCGCCAGCAAGAGCAACAACGGCCTGGTCAGGGGCCCGCGAGGCTGATCCACACTCCACAGCAGCCGGGAGGACAGCAACAGAGCGCCCAGGCCCACCGCCCACAGTCCATAGATCGGGTACACCTGGAAGCACAGCGCCAGCGCCAGCGCCCCGAGCAACGCGGGCAGCCAGCGGGGCCGCTGGAGCAGGGACAACCAAGCCCAGGCGAAGCCCACGAGGGGCCAGATGGCCGCCTGGGCGAAGCGCCCGCCGCTCAGCTCGTGAGCCAGGTACGCGCTGGCTCCGATCACCACCGCCCCGAGCACCGAGCCGGATCGGCTGGCACCGCAGCTGCGACACAGACCCCATCCCAGGGCCCCGTTGAGGGTCAGCCCCCCCAGCAGCCACAAGGTGACGGAGCCAGGCCAGGGGCCGCGGGGCCCCAGCGCCGCGAACAGCAGCCCATCGCCGCCGTTGCCCGCCAGCCAGGGCGCGTCACCCACCGGGTGGTAGTAGCGGTCGTTGTGCAGGATGGAGCTGCCGCTACCCACCCGCTCCCGCAGCCAGGCGTAGAGCCAGTGGTTGGACAGCACGTCGGGGTGGCGCCAGTCCCCCACCAGCACCTGGTCGAGGTCCAGCCAGGCCGGGTAGAGCAGCCACAGAGCGCAGGCCGCGCCGACAGCCAGAGCCAGCGAGGGCCCGATGGCGAGTCGGAAGGGGCTGTAGGAGGGGGTTTCCATGGTGGCTGTCCAACCTATGACACGGCCCGTGCGACAATGCCCCCCCGCCCGCGTAGGGGCGGGCGGAGGTATCGTCCCATGTCGTCAGCCCGTGAACAGTTCTGGACCCACGGCGCCTACGCCGTCATCGGCCACAACGCCCAGCGCCCCTTCCCCAAGCTCACCTACCGGGGGCTGAAGGCCAGTGGAAAGAAGGTCTTCGCCGTCGACCCCAGCGGCGGCGAGGTGGAAGGCGACGCCACCGTGCCCGACCTCGACACCCTCCCGGAGAAGGTGGACGCCGCCGTGCTCGAGCTGCCGAAGGAAGAGGTCCCGGCTTGGCTGGGCAAGCTGGCCGACGCGGGCGTCGCCCGGGTCTGGCTGCACATGAAGACCGACAGCCCCGAGGCCCTCGAGGTGGCCAAGGAGCGTGGCATCGAGCTGCAGTACGGCACCTGCGCGGTCATGTACGTCACCCCCGGCCTGTCGTTCCACAGCATCCACAAGTGGGTGATGCAGCTCAAGGGCGACTTCTGAGCCGAGCGTATCGGCTATCATGGCGCCACCTCGACCCCGAGAGCGTCATGAATCGCACAGCCTGCCTGCTGCTCGCCGCCACCCTGGCCTGCACCCCCGACCCCGAGACTGGTCAGCTGGACACGGGCCCGGTTGTCGTCCCCTACAACCCCGATCTGAGCGACCTGGCGGACGACGTGGGCCAGGTCCGCGGCTACACGCCCTGGCGCAGCATCATCCACCTGCACTCGCCGCTGTCCCACGACGCCTGCGATGGCGACGGCTACGTCGATGGTGTGCTCGACGAGGAGTGCCTGACCGAGCTGCGGGAAGGCCTGTGCCGCCTGAGCATCGACGCCGCGTATCTCACGGACCACCCCTCCTACGCCGCTTTGTTCTCGGTCGAGGACATGCTGCTGATGCGGGACGACGACGAGCGCGTGGAGGTGGCCGGACAGCTGGTGGCCAGCCGCGTCCGCTGCGACAACGGCCACCGGGTGCTGTGGCTGCCGGGCTTCGAGGACGAGCTGATGCCCGTGGGGGTCGCAGACCACCCGGTGCCTCCGGGCGAAGAGCTGGACACGCTGTACAACCAGAGCGACGCCGAGGCCATCACCGCCATGCAGAGCGTCGGGGGCATCGTGCTGCAGGCCCACCCCGAGGAGCGTGACTTCGCCGAGCTGGAGCGCCGCCAGGACGAGGGGCTGCAGGGGGTGGAGCTGTTCAACCTGCACGCCATGCTCGATCCGGGCTCCCGGGAGGACATCTACGGGCTGGACGCGTTCGGCTGGCTGGAGGACATCGCGCCGTTCACCGACGAGGACGGCACCGCCGAGCCCGATCTGCTCTTCCTGGCCTTCTACCAGGAGCTGGGGCCCAACCTCGAGCGCTGGGACCACCTGTCCACACGCGCCCCCACCGTCGGCATCGCCGCCACCGACGCCCACCGCAACGTCCTGCCCATGATGCTGCGGGACGGAGAGCGGCCAGACGGCTTCCGCCGCAACATGCGCTGGTTCTCGAATCACCTGCTGGTGGCCACAGAGGACGTGCAGGGGGCCGACGAGGCCCTGGCCGCCGGCCGACTCTACGCCGCCTTCGAAGCCCTGGGCACCCCTGCGGAGCTGGGCTTCTGGTACACCGACGGCGACGGCACCGACCACGAGCTCGGCTCTACCGCCAGCCCCGGCGGCACCCTCAACCTGATCCTGCCCATCCTCTCCCCCTCGTCGGCCCGGGACGGCTCCGGCGATCCCGAGATCACCGCGGTGCTGTTCAAGGATGGCGAGCCATGGCAGGAGGGCGCCGGCAGCTGGACGGTGGACGAGCCCGGCGTGTACCGCGCCCGCATCGACATCGTGCCCACCCACCTCGCCGCCTTCCTGGGCGAAGACCCCGAGCCGTACATGCACAGCTACCCCTGGGTGTACACCAGCACCATCCGCATCACCGAATAGCCGCTAGACACCTGGCTCCGGCTCCGGCCCCGCCCGCTCCACCACCTTGCGCAGGCCCTGGACCTTGAGCGTGCCCATGTTCTTCAGCACCCAGGCGCGGGTCCAGGGCAGCGCCATCAGCGCTATCATCACCCAGTTGAACAGCGTGCGCCCGCGGTCGCGCTGGGGAAAGTCGTACAGGCCTTCGCTGCGGTAGTAGGCGTGGTCGGCGCGCACGATGCCGCGCATGGCCCACATCAGATCCCGGAAGATCTTGCGCCCGCCCACCCCGACGAAGCTCAGGGGCAGCTGCCTGGGCTGCCTGCACTGCGTCTACGACGGCCGCTGCGTCTACA
>CAZHIK010000442.1:0-7628 GCA_964532635.1 uncultured Enterobacterales bacterium | reverse complement strand
AGGTCGAGCGCGTGGGCGTAGGTCTTGATGATGTCGGCGTCGAGCGCGTTCATCTTGGAGTGGAACTCGAGCAGCAGGACGCCGTCGCCCATGTCCAGCAGGTCGCAGGACATGTTCTTCTTGATGACGACCTTCTTGTCCTTCTTGAGGTCCGGGATGAAGAACCAGCGGTCGGAGAAGGGCACCGGCTTGGCTTCACCTGTCAGCGGGCACCAGTAGGTGTGGCGGCCGTCTTCCCACTTGTAGAAGGACTTGCGGCCCGCGGCGATCATGTCCTTGACCCACGCGGGGACCTCGCGGCCCTCCTTCTCCATCTTCTTGACCGACTTGACCACGCCGATGGCGTCCCAGGACTCGAAGGGGCCGAGGTCCCAGGCGAAGCCCCAGCGCATCGCACGGTCGATGTTGACGATGTCGTCTGCGATCTCTGGGAGGCGGTTGGCCGAGTAGATCAGGGTGTCGGCGGTGCAGGCCCAGGCCAGGAGCGCGCCGGCATCCTTGCCGTAGACCATGGCCTTCATGCGCTTGCCGGGATCCTCGTAGCCGCGGGCGGCGCCGATGGAGCCGAACTTGGGCTTGTCCTTGGGGGCGTACTCGCCGGTGCGGTAGTCGCGGACCAGGATGACGCGCTTGCCGTTTTCGTCCTTGGTCTTCTTGTAGAAGCCGCCACGGGTCTTGTTGCCCAGGGCGCCCTGCTCGACCATCTCCACCAGCCACGTGGGCGGATCGAAGTAGTCGCGGCCTTCGTCGTTCGGGCAGCCGTCGTAGACGGTCTTGAGCACGTGGACCAGGGTGTCGAGGCCGACCAGGTCGGCGGTGCGGTACACGGCGGACTTCGGACGGCCCATGGGGGCGGCGAAGACGGCGTCGACCGCTTCGATGGACAGGTCCATGGCTTCCATGTGCTTGAACACGGAGGCGATGCCGTACACGCCGATGCGGTTGGCGACGAAGTTGGGGGTGTCTTTGCCGTAGATGATGCCCTTGCCGAGGGTCTCCTCACCGAACTTGGCGGTCGCGGCCATGACCTCGGGGAGGATCTTCTCGCAGCCCACCAGCTCGAGCAGGCGCATGTAGCGGACGGGGTTGAAGAAGTGAGTGACCAGGAAGTGCTGGGCCATCTCGTCTTCCATCACGGCCGACATCTCCTCGAGGGAGAGGCCCGAGGTGTTGGAGGTGACGATGGAGCCAGGGCGGCGATTCTCGGCGACCCAGGCGAACACCTTCTTCTTGATGTTCAGGTTCTCGATCACCACCTCGATGTTCATGTCGCACTCCGCCAGGAGCGCGGCATCATCCTCGTAGTTGGCGGGGGTGATCATCGCGGCGTCCTTCTTGGTGTAGAAGGCCGCGGGACGCAGCTTCGTGGCGTTCTGGATCCCGTCGATGGCCAGCTTGGAGCGCGGCTCTGCGCCCTGTGGCACGATGTCGAACAGGACCGAGGGGATGCCGGCGTTGGCGAGGTGCGCGGCGATGCCTTGCCCCATCACTCCAGCGCCGAGCACGGCGACTTTCTTGATCTCGTAGCCCATCATTCCTCCGGGTTGGGGGGTAGTGAATGAATGCTCATTCACCTACCCTGGAGGCATAACGCTGCGGGGGATCGGCGCAAGGACAAGGCGGGGCTTCTACGCCAGCTCCATCACGGTCCAGGCATCGCCGCCTTCGCCCTCTTCTGCGGGGCGCCAGCGACGGACGTAGCGGGAGGTCTTCGCCCAGCGCCGCAGGCCCTCCTTGAGGGCGCCGGTGCCGTGGCCCGTGAGCACCCAGGCCACCGGCTCGCCCCGCAGGATCAGCGCGTCCAGGAACAGCTCCGTCTTCTCGAGGGCCTCCTCGAGGCGCTCCCCCCGCAGGTCCAGGCTGTTGCCCGGGCGGGACACGCCACCCCAGCGGTCACCGTCGTCCCGGTGGGCTCGAGCTGCGCGCCTGGGCCCGCGGGGCGGTTCCTGGCGGTCCCTGGTGGGCCTCTTCGGGCGGGCGGGGGTGGCCTTGGCCAGGATCAGGTCGTCGAGCTTCACCCATGAGCGCAGGGTGCCGACCTGCACCTGCACCCGTCCGTCACGCTTCACCTCCACCACCGTGGCGTCGCGGCGCAGGGAGCGCACGGTGACCCGATCGCCGGGCTCCACGGAGCTGGGGGGAGCCCCCCGGGGCTCGGGCTCGGCCACGTCGTGCTCGACCTGCTGGCGCACGGTGCGGACCTTTTCCAGGAGCCGGCCGGCGTCCTTGAGAGAGGGGTTGGACTGCAAGCCGGCGATCAGGCGCTTGAGGCCGTCTTCGCGTCGACGCAGCCGCTCACCGAAGTCCTGCGCGACGCGGCGCTCGATGCTGCGGCGGCGCTCCTCGAGGCGACGCTGCTTGTCGGCCAGCTCGCGATGGCCGCGCTCCAGCTCGGCCTCCCGGGCGTCCGCTGCTTCCTGCTGCTCTCGGACCTGCTGCTGCTCATCCTCGACCTGGGCCATCAGCGAGGCCAGGTCGGTGGCGCGGGTGCCCAGCAGGGCCTCGGCGCGGTCGAGTACGGCGGTGGGCAGGCCCAGGCGTCGGGCCACTCCCAGGGCATGGGACTGGCCCACCAGGTCGGGCAGCAGGCGCCAGGTGGGGTGACCGTCGAGGTACTGTGCGCCCATCAGGGCGAAGCGCGGGTCCTGGCCCGCCAGGGCCTTGAGCTCGAGGTAGTGGGTGGTGACCACGGCCCGGGCCCCGGCGTCGATCATCGCTTCGAGGGCCGCGCGAGCCAGGGCGGCGCCCTGGGCTGGATCGGTGCCCACGGCCACCTCGTCCACCAGCAGCAGGCAGCCGGGGGCGGCCTGCTCCATCATGCGGGACATCAGCAGCAGGTGGCCCGAGAAGGTGGACAGGTCCTGCTCCACGGTCTGAAGGTCGCCGATGTCGGCCAGCACGGTGTCGAACCAGTCCACCCGGGACCCTTCGGTGGCCGGGAAGGGGATCCCTTCGCGCACGAACAGGGCCGCCAGGCCCCTGGTCTTGAGGGCTACGGTCTTGCCGCCCGCGTTGGGGCCCGTGAGCACCAGCCCGGGGGTGCGCCCGTCCACCCTCAGGTCGTTGGGCACCACCTCGACGCCCCGCAGCGCCAGCACCGGGTGCCTGGCACCGCGCAGGTCTACAGCGCCGTCGGTGCCCACCCGGGGGATGCTGCCCTTCAGCAGCTGGCCCAGAGCCGTGCGAGCGCAGGCCAGGTCGATGGCGGTGGCGGCCAGCAAGGCATCACCGAGGTCCTCGACGTGCACGGCGATCATGGTGGACAGCAGGCCCAGGATGCGGTGCTCTTCGCGGCGCACCTGGATCTGCAGGCTGGCCAAGCGGTTCTGGGGCTCCACCACCTGCGAGGGCTCCACGAAGGCGGTCTCCCCGCTGTTGGAGGTGTCGTGCACGATGCCGACCTTCGAGCGGCGCGCCGCCTTGACCGGCAGCACGAAGCGGCCCTCGCGTTCGGTGATGTAGCGGTCCTGCAGTGCGTCTCCGAGGGCGTCCCCCTTGATCAACTCGTCCAGGATGCTCTGTATGCGTCGGCGTGTGGCGCGCGCACCGGCTCGCAGCTCGGCCAGCTCGGGCCAGGCCGCGTCGGCCAGCTGACCGCTGTCGTCGAAGGCTCGCTCGAGGGTGTACAGCAGCTCGCCGTCGACCACGATGGGCTGGGCGAGCTGATCGAGGTTGGGCAGCTGCTCCGCCCTGGCCTCGATCCAGTGACGCAGGTTCCACAGGCCTCGCAGACCGCGGGCCGTGGACTGCAGCTCGGGGGCCTCGAGCACGGCTCCCCGCGCGGCGCGGGACAGCGGCTCGCGGACATCGACCACGTCGCCCACCGGAGGGCTCTCCCCCGCCGCGTCCAGCTCCAGCAGCTCCCGTACGGCTGCGTAGCGCTCGAGGGCCTCGGCCCGGCTGGAGGCACGGGAACCTCGTCGGGCAGCCTCGGCGCCCATGACGGTGTGCGCACGTCGGGCCAGGTGGTCCAGGACCACCGGCCAGTCGAGGGCTGCGGTGCTGTGGGCGTGGAGATCCATGGCCGCTCCAGGCGCCACGGCTAGCCGCTCGAGGCCCCGCTGGCCAGCCTAGGCGTCGGGGAAGACGAAGCCCTTGACCCGAAACAGCGCGATGCAGGCCTTCACGACCTCGGGGTCGTAGGCCGCGCCGCTCTCCCGCTCGATGTGCTCGAGGGCGTGGGCCAGGCCCCGCGCTGGCCGGTAAGGACGGTTCGAGCTGGCCGCCTCCACCGCGTCGGCCACGGCGATGATCCGGGCCTCGAGCAGGATAGCCTCGCCGCGGAGCCCCTTGGGGTATCCCCCGCCGTCCAGCCTCTCGTGGTGCTGTCGGACCATCTCGGCCACGGGCCAGGGGAAGTCCAGGTCGGCCAGGATCTGGTAGCCGGTCTCGGGATGCTCCTGGATCAGTCGCAGCTCGATGGCGCTCAGCTGGCTGGGCTTGGAGAGGATCTCGACCGGGACGGAGATCTTGCCCAGATCGTGGACCAGGGCGCCGATGATGATGCCCGTGATCCGCTCGGCATCGAGGCCCATGCTCTCGCCGATGGTGGCCGCCAGGGCGGCGACGCGGCGCTGGTGACCCGCTGTGTAGGGATCGCGCTGCTCCACGAGCTGTGAGAGGGCCAGCGCGGTGCCCTCGAGGGCGTTGCGCAGGGCCAGGACCAGGCGGTCCTTCTCCTGGCGGGCCAAGTGGGCCTCGGTGACATCGCGGCCGACGGACTGGTAGCCGACCAGCTCACCCTGGGAGCCCAGCAGGGGGCGGTCGCTCCACTGCAGCCAGCGGACCTTCCCCGTCGCGTCGCGGTGGCGCTCCTCGGAGATCTCCACCTGGTCGGGGGCGCTGATCATCACGAAGCCGCTGGTGCCATGGGTGGCTGCCCCGGCGGTGGCCGGCATCCGAACCTTGCGTCCCTTCCCGCCCGACTCGCCAAGGCCGAAGAAGCGCAGGAAGGCGGGGTTGGCGAAGGAGAGCCCGCCCTCGGCATCGGTGCGGCAGAGCAGCTCGGCCTGATCCTGGATTGCGGCCCGGTGCCGGGCCTCGGACTCTTGCAGCCGCTGCTCGTCGGCCCGACGCTGCAGCGCGGCACCCAGGGTGCCCGCCACGGCCCGGAGGGCGTCGGCCTCGGGGGGCGACCAGACCCGTGCGCGTCGGCAGTCCTCGAGGCCCACCAGCCCCCACAGCTCCTCGTTGACCCGCACGGGCGCCACCAGGATGGAGCGCACGCCCTGGTTCTCCAGGAAGGGGCGCAGGGCGAAGGGGAGGCTGGGCAGCGGGCCTCCCAGCACCTCGTCGCGTTCCATGCGTTCGAACAGCTCGCGGTAGGTCTCGAGCCCTGCGGGTGCGTTACCCCGGGTGAGAGAGAACTCCCGGGGACGGATGCCGTCGGAGCGCCAGGCGTACTCTGCCACCAGCCGGGGCGGACCCTGGCGTCTGGGGCGGATGCTGGCCACGTTGACCCGGGACAGGCCCAGGGTGCGGCCCAGGTCGCCCAGCAGATCCGCCAGGGCCAGGTCCCAGTCTTCTGCCCGCATGAGCCCCCGGGTGCCCCGGGACAGGGCGGAGAGCATGGCGTCCCGGCGGCGGAGGGCTTCCTCGGTGGCCAAGCGCTCGTAGACCGAGCCAGCCATCTCGGTGACGAAGGCCAGCACCGTGGCGTGGCGCTCGCCGAAGGCGTGGGGTCGGGAGGAGGCGAGGCCCACCGTGCCCACGCCACCCCGCGGGGTAACCAGGGGGAAGAACAGCCGCGACCGCACCTCGAAGGAGCGCTGCGACGAGCGGCTCAGCCGCTGCTCGTCGCGCTCCACGTCGGGCACGTGGAGCAAGCGGCCGGTGCGCACCACCATGCCCGGGTGCCGGCCCCACGCGGTGCGCTCGGCTTCCTTGCGCTCCTCGGGAGTGAACCCGTCGGCCTGGACCAGGCGCAGGCTTCCGTCCACCAGGTCCTGCAGGTAGACCGCGGCGTATTCCACCCGCACGTGGGCGCGGACGAAGGCCATGGCGGCCTCGCCCAGGGCGTCCAGGGAGTGCACGTCGGTCATGCGGCGGGAGAAGGCCCGCCAGTTCTCCATGGCCTCGGGCGAGCCCAGCTCACCCCGGGTACCCGTGTCCCTGCCTGCACGCTTTCCAGGGCGACGCGCTTTGCGGGCTCGTGCCTTGCGGGCGCTGGGCTTCGCTTCGCGCTTCGGTGCGGCGGGTTCGGTCGGGTCGGATGACATGGGGCGCCTGGCTGGTACCGCTGCGGTCATACCACAGCTGTGGTGGCCAGGGTAGAGGTTGTCCCCCGGGAATCCCGGGCTGGACTACGCGACCGAGCGTTGGGCGCCCCGCAGCTCCTGCAGCATCAGGTTGAGGGCCGGGTTGTCCCCGAGGGGCTCACCGGTGAGGATCCTTCCTTGGGAACCTTGGAAGATCGGGGAGGCGCGGTGAACGCGCAGGTTCAGCTCGACTCGACCCTGGCCCTCGACGACCAGCCAGGCTGGCACCTGGAGCACACCGTGCAGCTGCTTGGGGCAGGGCCAGCAGACGAAGCCGATGCCGCCTTCTCCGATGGACACCACCGGCTTGCGGTGGACTCGTCCCCTGGTTCCCAGCAGGGTCAGGTGCGCCCGGAGCGGCTGGCGGCCAGCCCCCTCGACCGCGAGCCGCCCGACCCTCCACTCAGTGACGCTGGGGACCACCATCAGCCGGCCGCTCTCGCGCTGCACCTCCCGAACCTGCGCCTCACAGCGGAAGGACAGCCCCCGCAACCGGAAGTGCAGGGCCACGTCGGCGGCTTCTCCCGGGAGGCCGAGGCTGGTGGCGGCGCCGCCGTCGACACGAAAGCTGATGGCGCCGGCACTCTGCCAGGCCCGGATGTGGCCGGTATGGCGCTTTCTTCCCCAGGTCATGCGTGCGGATCTCGGACGCTTGGAGAGAGCTGCGAAGAGGGCGTAGCGATCCATGCGTCGGAGAGGCACGGGTCGCCTGGGATCGGTGTGGTTCGGGTGGTGCATGGCGGGTCCGAGGTGGGGCCGAGATGCTCATCGGCTCCTGTGGACCAGCGTTCCAGGATTTTTCGGGCAGCGGCTCCAGGCGTGTCACTCCAGGTCGGCGCGGCGATCCTCGGAGGACTCGATCCGGCCGATGAGTGCCCGCACCCCATCGTTCCCTTCGAGCACGCTGGCCTTGAGCACGGTGCCGCTGCACCCTGGGTAGATGGGCGAGCTGCTCTGCAGCGCCAGGGCCAGGCGCGCACGGCGCTTGCGCTCATGGGCGAGCACACCACCCTGGGCCAGCAGGTCCCCGAGCTTCTTGGGTGGAGGCCAGGCCACCAGGTACAGCTCCGACTCGTTGAGGGCCAGCACGCGGAGCCGGTGGCGCCGTTGGCTGGGGCTGCGGAGCTCGACGCTGGCTTGGCACTCCACAAAGCGTGTATCGGGAATCCGCACCCCGCTGACGTACCACTCGAAGATGTGCGGCCGCAGCACGATCCGGCCTCGCTCGGGCTCCGCGGTGCGCACTGTGCCCTCCGCCCTGAAGCTCAAGCCGCGGATGCGGAAGAGCACGGAGGCCTGCCTGCCCTCCTCGGGGAGGCTGGGTGGCTTCGCCTTCGAGGCCCGGGACTGGAACACCAGCGTGGAGTCGCC
>CAZHIK010000441.1:0-7628 GCA_964532635.1 uncultured Enterobacterales bacterium | reverse complement strand
ATCGTGGCCGGGGCCTGGCTCGCCCTGCTGGCCCACATCGCTCTGCTTCGCCGACGCCGCTAGACCTCGATGGGACAGCTCCGGTGGCGTTGCTCCAAGGCGGGGCTCGCACCCTGCTGCAGGCTGTCCATGGCCAGGTTGGCCAGCTCGTCCACACGCTCGTTCCCCGGCACACCTGCGTGACCCGGGACCCAGGTCCAGCGCACCCGGTGGATCTGGACCAGCTCGTCGAGCCGCTGCACCAGGTCGAGGTTCTTGATGGGCCCGCCCTTCTTCTTCCAGCCCTTCTTCTTCCAGCCCTTCATCCACTGGGTGACGGTGTTGATCAGCAACCGGCTGTCGGTACGGATCTCCACCTCGCTGGGGACCTTCAAGGACTCCAGCACGCGGATGGCGGCGGTGTACTCCATGCGGTTGTTGGTGGTCTGGGGCTCGCCGCCGGCCCGCTCGAGGGCTCCACCGCTGGCGAGGTCCACCAGCAGGAAGGCCCAGGCACCGGGGCCGGGGTTTCCGCGGCAGCCACCGTCGGTGAAGGCCAACACACGGGGTCGGGGGGTGGTGTCACCGGACATGGCGTCGTCCTGGGGAGACTGGAGGTGACACGCCACATAGCTTCTGGTGTCATACTCGACACGGGTCGTCAGGCCTGGAGGAGATCATGCATCGAACCATCCTGCTGCTGGTGGCCGCCGTGGTGGCCAGCGCGTGCTCACCGCTGACGCGCTACCGCCAGACCCTGATGGCACCGCCCGCCTCCCCCACCACGGTCGTGGGCGCTCCCGTCGAAGACGGCCAGATCGCCGTCGCAGGTCAGGTGTCCACAGCCTGGACCCGCGAGTGGCTGCTGGACGACGAGGACCTGACCGGCTGGTTCCCCATGGAGAACGACCCGGGCCTGTACATGTCCCCCATCAGCGTGGGTGGCCACCTGCGCTACGGCGTCACCGACTTCCTCGAGCTGGGCGCCAGCTTCGACTATTCCCACTCCAGCTGGGCCGGACGCAGCTCCCTGGGTGTGCTGCCCATGTCCGACAACGCCTCGCTCATGACCCTCGGGCCCCACCTCACCGCCGGCTACATGTTCGGTATCGTGGGCTTCGGCGGCACCCTCGAGCTGCTCTGGACCCAGCTGCCCTACGCCCAGTACGAGTACTCTGGCCCGGAGGAGTGGCAGGACTACTACATGCTCGGAGACGCCGAGGACTGGTACACCCTGAAAGAGACCGGCGTCTGCCACCCCTGGCAGGTCCGCTGGACCAACGCCCTGCAGATCCGCCACGAGGCCTTCGACTCGGCCGTCGGCTTCACCCTCGCTCCCCAGCTCACCAACAATGGCTTCTCGAACGACAAGGTCGGGGTCTACGAGATGGGCACGCTGGCCGTGATCCCCGTGGTCGACCTGGGGGTTACCGTCCCCGGCGCCCACATCGGGGTCCAGGGCTGGTACGCGGCCAACGCCGCGGGCGCCACCAACAACTTCTACAACGGCCTGGGCGCGCGGCTGATCATGGAGTACCGCTCGCCGTCGAAGAAGTAGGCACCGACTCCAACACTACCGTGCCACTGGAGCACTGGCTGCCGCAGACGCCGTCGTACACCCAATCCGGCCCCACGGCCCAGCCTACATGGCCTTCGCTGATCGTCAACGGCTCGGGCCAGACGAAGTCGACGGTCTCCACCCAGGCCGAACCAGGCCCGCAACCGAAAGACCACATGCCGTCGTAGGACTCGTTCTCGACAGCGGTGTCGAGCAACTGCTCGCAAGGGATGGTCAACGACCAGTCGGCGCTGCGTAGTCTGACTTCGCCGGGAGTTCGCCCATCCGCGAACACGATGGAGAGCCTGGCGATGCAGTCCGCGTCGCACTGACCGCCCCCCCAGCACCCGGTGAGCATCGCTGCCGTAAGACAAAGGAGCAAGCCGATCCTCATGCGAACCTCCATACCTCCCCAAGGATAGCCTGTGAATTCCCCACCGGAGTGCTTGCCAGCCCCGCGCCGGTGGGCAACTTGGCCTCCATGCGCCGCAAGTCCTCCAAGCCCCCGCCCCCGCTGACCCAGGCGAACCTCCAGGCCACGGGCCTGTGGTACGTCGAGCGCTACGGCGGCACCAGCAAGGCGCTGCGCCGCGCCCTGTGGCGCAAGGTCGACCGCGTGGGCAAGCACCACCCCACCGACCGCCAGCAGGCGGCCCAGTGGATCGACGCCATCGTCGCCGAGCTCCAGCGCGGCAAGCTGGTGGACGACGAAGCCTGGGCTCGCTCCAAGGCCCGTAGCCTCTTCGCGCGGGGCAAGCCCCCCTGGAAGATCCGCGGCGAGCTGCGCCAGAAGGGCATCGAGGCGGACCTGGCCCAACGAGTGGTAGACGAGCTGGTGCAGACCCGCGAGGTCGATCCCCAGCTCGAGGCTGCGGCCACCTACGCCCGCCGCCGCCGCCTGGGCCCCTACCGCCCCGAGCACAAGCGCGAGGAGCGCCGCGAGCGGGACATGGGTGCCATGGCCCGGGCCGGGTTCGGCTGGGGCATCGCCAAGCAAGTCATCGACGCCGAAGACCTCCAGACCCTCGCCGAGCTGTTGGAGCCCTAGACCATGTCCCACCACCCCCTCGCCGGTACCCTGCCCGATCCCACCGATCTCACCCCCCGCGAGGACCTCGAGCAGGCCTACCACCACCCCGAAGGCGACCTGAAGCCCGTCAAGAACGGCACCTCGGGCCACCGCGGTGTCACCGGAACCGGCTTCGCCGAAGCCCACGTCGCCGCCATGACCCAGGCCCTGGTGGACATTCGGGCGGACCGGGGCACCTTCGGTCCCGCCGACAGCGACGATCCCGCCGTCAACCTCGGCGGCCGCCAAGCCGGCGCCATCGTCATCGGCAAGGACGTGCGCCACGGCTCCGACTTCGCCCTGCGCACGGCGGTGGAGGTCTTCGCTGGCAACGGCGTGCCCGTGATCCTCCACGCTGGCCACCGCGCCACCCCCACCCCGGTGGTGTCCTGGGCCATCCGCGGTGACAACGCCAGGGGCGCCAACCTCGAGGGCGCCATCATCACCGCCAGCCACAACCCCCCGGAACAGGCCGGCTACAAGAGCAACGGGCTGGACGGCGGTCCCAACACCCGCACCGCACCCATCGACACCCGAGCCAACGCCCTGATGGCCGATCCCGGCTCCATCCGGCGCCTGGGCTTCGCGCAGGCCGAGGCCGCGGGGCTGGTGGAATACCGTGACCTGATCACCCCCTACGTGGCCGACCTGGCCACCGTCATCGACTTCTCGGTCCTGAAGGGCGAGCGCTTCGCCGCCACCTCACTGGGGGGCGCAGCCCACGGCTACTACGACGCCATCAACGCCGCCCACGGCACCGACATCCGCGTCTTCAACGATGCTCCCGATCCCAGCGGTCGCTACCGCACCCGCGACTGGGACGGCGCCCTGCGCGGCGACCCCAGCTCCGCCTGGGTCATGAAGGCCGTGGAGGGCATGCGCCAGCAGGCCGGCGCCCCCTTCATCGGCGCCAACGACAACGACGCCGACCGCTTCGGCGGCGAGGACAGCGGCGGCTCCCTCAACCCCAACCACGTCCTGTGCGTGCTGTTCGACTACCTCTGCGAGCACCGGGACCTGCCCGCGGCCATGGGCATCGGCCGCACCATCGGCACCACCCACATGCTCGATCTGATCGCCGCCAGCCACGGCCGCCCCGCCTACGAGGTCAACGTGGGCTTCAAGTGGTACGTCGCGGGCCTGCAGGTCGGCAAGTACGTGCTGGCCGGTGAGGAGAGCGCCGGGCTGTCCCTGCCCCGCATGGATGGTTCCCCCTGGGTCACCGAGAAGGACGGAATCGCCGCGGTGCTGCTGATGATGGAGAGCATCGCCCGCACGGGCCTGGACATCACCGCGCAGTACGCCGCGCTGGTGGAGCGCTTCGGGGTCCACCGCTACGAGCGGGTGGACATGCCCGCCGAGCCCGCCCACAAGGCCAGGCTGCAGGCGCTGGCCGGGGACCCCGCCGGGGTGGAGCAGCGGCTGGCCGGCAAGCGGATCGCCGGCCGCACCATCGAGCGGCTGGTGGTCGGCGACGGCGTCAAGGTGGTCCTCGAGGGCGGCGTCTGGGTCCTCAAGCGCCCCTCGGGCACCGAAGACATCGTCAAGGACTACCGCGAGGAACGCGGAGACAACCTCGACACCGCGCGCCAGGCCTCCGCCGAGCTGGATGAACTCCTCGGGCTCCTGTAGGGGCGGGGTTGACCCCCGCCCGCCGCGCGGGTGCATCAGAGACAGGCTGGCCGGATAGGCTGCCCCCCGGAGCCCCCATGAACGATCTCCTCGCAAAGCTCCTCGACCAGGGCATCAACCGCGCGTCCGGGGTCTACACGGGCTTCCAGCCCCGCAAGCCCAACGCCCTGGTGATCCCACAGTTCGTCGCCATCGAGCGCCGCATCCCGTCGCTGATCGAGGCCATCGGTGAGGTGGTGGACCTCGGCCGGCTGCGACGCCCCCTGGTCATCAGCGATCCCGTCACCTGGGAGATCGCGGGCGCCGAGCTGTTCGATGGCTTCGAGGCCGCAAAGCTCCAGCCCCGCAAGGCCATGGTGGCCAGCAACGAGTACCAGGAGGGCTTCCGTGTCGTGGGCGAGATGAGCCGCTCACCTCGGCTGTGGTCCGACGAGAAGTGGCCCTGGGAGCGACGCTTGTTCGGGGCCAAGATCCCGTCGGTGGTCTTCGGTGTCGGTGGTGGCACCGTCATCGACATGGCCAAGCTGGTGGCCTTCCAGCTGCACCTGCCCTGCGTCACCGTGCCCACGTCCCTGGCCAACGACGGCATCGCCTCCCCCTTCGCCGTCATCCGCCCACCCCGTGGAGAGCCCTCCGCCAACGTCACCGTGCGGGCCAACACGCCCCTGGGCGTGCTCATCGACCTGGGCCGCATCAAGCCCCGCAGCGAGTCCACCCGGGGCTTCTTCGAGCGCATGATGCTCTCAGGCATCGGCGACGGCGTCTCCAACCTCACCTCCACCATGGACTGGGAGCTGGCCGCGGCCCACGGCAAGGACAAGATCGACTACCTGGCGCTGCTCCAGGCTCGGTCGGCAGGCGAGGTGGCCCTGTATCGCCTGGCCCGCGGCGCCAGCCTCGACGACGACGACCTGGTGCTCACCCTGGCCTCCGGCCTGGTCTCCTCCGGCGAAGCCATGGCCCGCGTGGGCTCGTCCCGGCCCGCCTCGGGCTTCGAGCACAAGCTCTACCACGCCTACCAGAACGTGCTGGGATTCGAGCATCGCGCCACCCACGGCATCCTGGTGGCGGTGGGCTCCTTGATCTCGGCAGCCGCCCACGGGCAGTGGCTCGAGCCCATGCGCGACAGCTTCGAGCGCATCGGCCTGCCGGTCGACGCGGCCGGCCTGGAGCGCTTCGGGCTCGACCCGGAGCGCATGGAACGGGCCATCGCCGCCAGCGCCGGGGTCAAGCCGGAGCGCTTCACCATCCTCGAGCACCTTGGCCCCGAGGCGCTGGTCGACCACTTCCGCGAGGTCTACGCGCTCTGAGAGCGAGCACGACTACAGCGGTTCCCGCAGCCGATGCTACCTTGTATGCGTCGCCGCGAAGGAGTCCGTCATGTCCCTGGTACGCCTCACCACCCTCGCCGTCCTGCTGATCCCCGGCCTGGCCCAGGCCTCCGGCAACGCCGTCCGCCTGGACGGCAGCTACGACTGGGTGGAGCTGGGCACCCTCGATCCCGGCACCGACTTCACCGTCGAAGGCTGGCTGCAGCTCGAGGATGTCAGCGCCTCCACCGGCTACGAGACCTTCGTCGAGGTGGTGGACGAGACCACCTCCTACAACTCGTTGTACGCCGGCTACGTCAACGGCTACTGGCAGGTGGAGGTCGAGGACTCCGGCTACTGGGAGGGGGACACCTGCGACGAGTACAACACCCTGTGCTGGGCCGACACCGCCGCGGTGGGCGACAGCTACCACATCGCCGTCGTGGTCACCGGGGGCATGAGCCTGCTGTATGTCGACGGCACCCTGGTCCAGAGCCTGCTGCACGGCGAGACCCCCAGCTTCGGCACCGAGACCTGGGTGCTGGGCGGCGACCAGGACTCCCCCGGCTACTGGGCCTCCGACTTCTTCGATGGCTACCTCGACGAGGTGCGCGTCTGGAGCGCCGCCCAGAGCCAGGCCGACATCCAGTGCCTCAAGGACTACGCCATCACCGGCACCGAGAGCGACCTGTACGCCTACTACGACATGGACGACAGCGCCGGCTCGACCTCGGCCACCGACGTCACCGGCAGCGGTTGGGACGGAGCGCTCAACGGCGACGCCGACTTCGTGACCTCCCCCTTCTCGCTCACGGTCTCGAGCGGCGGCGACATCCCCTGCTACGACTACGACCTCGACGGCTACACCCCCGACGATGGCGACTGCGACGACACCGACGCAGCCATCAACCCCGGTGCCACCGAGGTCTACTACGACGGCGTCGACCAGAACTGCGACGCCGCGAGCGACTACGACGCCGACGAGGACGGGTACGACTCCGACGCCTACGGCGGCGCCGACTGCGACGACAGCGACGCCGCCATCCACCCCACCGCCACCGACGCGTGGTACGACGGCGTGGACAGCGACTGCGACGGTGCCAACGACTACGACGCCGACGGCGACGGCTACGACTCCGACGCCTACGGCGGCACCGACTGCGACGACAGCGACGCCACCATCAATCCCGGCGCCAGCGACACTTGGTACGACGGTGTGGACAGCGACTGCGCGGGTGATTCCGACTACGACGCCGACGGTGACGGCTGGGGCAGCGACGCCTACGGCGGTGCCGACTGCGACGACAGCGACGCTTCGGTGAGCCCGGACGCCACCGAGACCTGGTACGACGGCGTGGACGCCGACTGCGATGGCGCCAGCGACTACGACGCCGACGGCGACGGCTACGACTCCGATGCCTACGGCGGCACCGACTGCGACGACGGCGACGCCGACGTCTACGCGGGCGCCTACGACCGCTACTACGACGGCGTGGACAGCGACTGTGCCGGCGACTCCGACTACGACGCCGACGGTGATGGCTACGACAGCTCCACCTACGGTGGCACCGACTGCGACGACACCGACGCCGCCGTCAACACCGCCGCCACCGAGATCTGGTACGACGGCGTGGACCAGGACTGCGACGGCGCATCGGACTACGACGCCGACGGTGACGGCTACGCCAGTGACGCCCACGGCGGCTCCGACTGCGACGATGGCGACGCCTCCATCAACCCTGGTGCCACCGACACCTGGTACGACGGCGTGGACTCCGACTGCGACGGGGCCGACGACTACGACGCCGACGGCGACGGCTACACCAGCGACGCCCACGGCGGCACCGACTGCGACGACAGCGACGACGCCGTGTACCCCGGCGCCACCGACGCCTGGTACGACGGCGTGGACTCCGACTGTGACGGTGCGAGCGACTACGACGCAGACGGCGACGGCTACGACTCCGATGCCTACGGCGGCGCGGACTGTGACGACGACGACGCAGCCATCAACCCCGGCGCCAGCGAGACCTGGTACGACGGCATCGACTCCGACTGCGACGGCGCCAACGACTACGAC